>JAHDHP010000414.1 GCA_020631245.1 Bacteroidota bacterium
GAACCCTGTGCGAGTAGCCACATATTAGCCGAAAGCCCGACCAAGCCGCAGTATTGCCATCTTGCTCGTTCATGCGTCCTCGCATGAACTTGAGCGGGTGGCAATATTGCGGCTTGGGCACGCCCAGATAAAAGTTATTGAGTGGTTGGGTAATTGAGTTATTGTGTTTATTTAAAAATCCCACAATCCCACATTTTTAAATCACTTTAAGTACCAATTTTCCCAACTTCTCCCCACTAAACAAGCGGACAAAGGTTTCATGAAAATTCTCGATCCCCTCATAAATATCCTCCTTACTTTTGAGTTTCCCTTGTGCCATCCACATACCCATTTGCATCGCTCCTTTTTGGTAATCTTTGGCATAATCCAAAATCACCATCCCCTGCATGGTAGCACGATTGACCAATAAAGATAGATAGTTACTTGGCCCTTGAACGGAATCGGTATTATTATATTGAGAAATAGCTCCGCAGATAACAATGCGCGCATGGCGATTGATGCGGGTAAGAGCTGTATTGAGAATATCACCTCCTACATTGTCAAAATAAACATCCACGCCATTGGGACAAGTATCTTTGATAGCATCATACACCGAAAATTCGGCGTTTTTATAGTCAATAGCGGCATCAAAACCGAGTTCATTGGTGAGGTATTTACATTTTTCAGAACCACCTGCAATTCCTACTACACGGCATCCTTTGATCTTGGCGATTTGACCTACGACTGAACCAACAGCCCCCGCAGCACCAGACACTAATACGGTTTCTCCTTCCTTGATTTTTCCTACTTCTAAAATACCAAAATAAGCCGTTAAGCCAGGCATCCCAAGCGTACCGATATAGGTGGGTAGGGGAGCTAAATCGGGCATTACCTGATACCATCCCTGTCCATCAGAAAGGCTATACTGTTGTACTCCTCCCCAGCCAGATACAAAATCACCTACCTTGAATTTGTCATTCTTCGACTCAATCACTTGGCCAACCGAACCTGCTCGCATCACCTCCCCAATTTGTACGGGAGGAATGTAAGAACGAACGTCATTCATCCAGCCGCGCATAGCAGGGTCAAGAGATATATAATGTTGATGGACAACAATTTGCCCTTCTTCGGTGGCTTGGGGAATGGCTGTTTCTTGCAGTGTCCAAGTATCAGCATCGGGTAGTCCAACAGGACGTTTGGAGAGGATAAGTTGTTTATTCATTAAATTACGTTAATTGGGATTTGATATAAGCGTTCATACATTATTTCTGTGCGAATATAAGACGGATTCAAGGAGGATGAAAATTTGTAAGTACAAAATAGTAACTTTATAGTACGGATGGGCATATATGAGTTATAAATCTTAAAAAATAAAATGATGAACGTATTTGCCTCCATTTGTTTATTTTAGCTTTTCCCTAGCCGCTCAAACAATCAATCCCTCTTCTTATTGTAGTACAAGTTGCAACTTTGTCCAATTGACAGGAGAACGAGCAATCAATGATTTTGTCAAAGAGGATTCATCTAATCAAGAAGTCAATGTTTAAACATTAAAATTGGAACATTACTAAATAATGCACGTACAAAGACATAGTTAAACTAATAAAACAGTGTACAAACGCATAAAACAGTAATACAATGAAAAGAATTATTACACTCGCTTTTTTTTATCTCTCTTACCAATTCTCTTTTGCCCAAAACCTCGAAATCAATGATATCACCGACTTTGCCACCACTATTATCAATGAATGTGGAGATGCAGATACCTTAAAAGTTGATATTATTAATTGCTGTTCAGCAGACGATTTAAGCAATGTAACCCTAGCCATTAATTTGCCCAGTTACATAGAGTATGTAGATGCTATACCAAGTGCAGAGTTGAGCAATGTCAATGCAGGCGATTTAACCTTTCCTGTATTTACCTTTGGAAATTTAGCTTATTTAGACACCATTCATTTAGAATATTTAGTGCGCGCTCAGTGTGGTGCCAACTCTGCCGATTTACTAGAACCACAGTTTGATGCTGATTATGAACTAGGAGGTAGTACCCAATATGAATCGGGAACAGGACAAAACTTAGTCACCTATGTTAAGAAGCCTTCCATTCAATTTGAGCCTGTAGCCAATATCCTCAAAACGGATGGGGTAGCAGGGCAGTCTTTTACGCGTTCTTATAAAGTGTATAATACAGGTTTATTTTCTACCCTCAATGGTTTTGAGTTTGAATCATCCGTAGAAGCAGGTGCCGAATTTGTAGAGTTGCGTGTCAATGGACAAGTTGTTTCTCCGCAAGTGGATGGAACAACCATTACCTATTTTGTCAATGAGCGATTGGGCAATGTCGATGACTTCCCAGCTGATGAAGTGATCATTGAAGAAACGATTTTAGTAACAGGTTGTACTGATCCCAATAGTGGAACGATTAGTTATGTGCGTTGGGGATGTGATAATGCGACGTGTGAAGAGGAAGACTTGTTTCCTAATATTCAAACACCTACGGGAACGCCTGTGGTAGCAGCCTCTTTAGAAATTAGTGATTTACCTGCTTGTTGGGATGACTTAGCCGAAGGGAAGGTGACTTTTACCAACAATGGAACAGGCGTCGCTACGGATGTTACCTACACCATCAACAATCACCATGCAAACTTCAATCAAAACTATATTTTAGAAAATTCTTTCCAAATTCAATTGGAAAATGGCAGTCGTGATCCTTTGACGTTGGATAGTGCTACAGAGCCGTATGCAGGACCTCCTTGCTATAGTGGCGGTACGTTGAATAGTAAACTTACCTTTGTTATTCCTGTTATTTTTCCAGGAGAAACCTATACGGTATATTTCGATTATCAACGTTGTGTACTAGAAAGCCCTAACCAGTCTTGTAACAATCGACAACTCTTCGAGCATTGGTATGGAAGTGGTTCGTTTGGCGGTACTTGTAATTTCCCAATTACATCTATTCCACAACAATATCGCAATTCGGGTGAATTTCACTGGACAGGTTCTTTCTCTGATGGTACTTTAGAGTTTTGGCCGAATCAAGTAGGAAGTTTCGAAATTACCTATTCCGATGGTTTGCTACAAGGTTTTACGGACGATGGAACAGGTTATGTGCAATTAGAAATTGACTTGCCTCCTGGTTTGTGTTTATCAGGGCAAAATGATTTCGAATTTAGACGTGGTTATAATGCAGGAGTCCTTCCTCTAGATGTGAATTATAATCAATCAACAGGAATCATTATTCTCAAATACCCTACAGATACTTATGATGGACATCGGGTGACCTTCAATGCAGAAGTATGTTGTGATGCACCCGATATTTCTTTCGGCTGGCAATACGTAACTGCTCAGGCGAGCTTTGTGCCTAGTGCTAGTTGTCCGAGTAATAGTCATTATCTCAACTGTGAATTCAATACGCCTATTCGCT
>JAHDHP010000038.1 GCA_020631245.1 Bacteroidota bacterium
TGACCAAAAAATTAAAACTCGAAAAAGAAGAATTTATACAAATTGCCGAAGCTATTCGCTCCAATCTAAGTACTAGGACATAAATTCTTCGACAAAAAATAACCACATAAGACAGATAAGAAGTTCATTGATAAAAATCAAATTATCTTAATAGCAAGAGGAGCTAAGTACATATAAGAGTCGTCAAAGACGACAACTAATGTGGGCTTTGATCCTCTTGGGTGAGGAGAGTATTTCAAGGTTATATATCTTATGTGACTTATTTTTTTATGTGGTTCAAATTGGTTGATGCTCGTAAAATGTCGGAAAACTTTTGTCCATGTACTTATGATAAGGTTTGCAGCGAAGCAGGCGGTGTTTGAGCGAAGCGAGTTCGTCTGCGCCGCTTCTCAAATCCTAGTTTTTGTCCAAAAATCTTGTCAGTCTTGAATTTTGGTTCTTTGTTTCAAGACAAAGAACATATTAAAACCATCTCATGAAAAAATGGATCGCCAAGGCAATTGTCCAAAAAACAATTTCCTACCTCCCCGCCAAACACCACATCAACTACTTCTTCCAAAAGTACATCACCAAAGGAGTACAACTATCCGATACCTATTTTATAGATCGACTTCAACACTTCCAACAGCATTGGGCAGCCTACTGTAAAGACGTTGCGTGCAACGTCTCCCCTGTAAAGACGTTGCGTGCAACGTCTCCACCCAATCCCCTAACCACCTTAGAACTAGGCACTGGCTGGTATCCTACCATTCCCATCGCCCTATGGCTCAGCGGAGCGGATCAAATTCACACCATCGACATCAGTGCCCTCCTCGACGCCCCAAAAATGCGCACCACGCTCCTCAAGTTTCAAGAATACCACGAAAAAGGAACCCTACAACAATACTGCAACCCACTTCCCGAACGATTAAAACTATTACAACAACTCCTCAAACAAGAAAATGCAAGCCTCGAATCCATCTTAGAAGCCTGCAACATTAATTACATAGTAGGAGATGCCCGTCAAATACCCCTACCAGATAAGTCCATCCACCTCCTCACCTCCAACAATACCTTCGAGCATATCTATCCTAATATCCTAGAAGAAATACTCGCAGAAATGAAGCGAGTAATGGCAAGTGGAGGGATTATGTCCCACTTCATCGATATGAGTGACCACTTTGCCCACTTCGACAAAAGTATCACCGCCTACCATTTCCTCCAATTTACAGAAAACCAATGGAAATGGATCGACAACAGCATCCAACCCATGAACCGTCTACGAATTAACCATTTCAAAGACATTTACGAACAAGTCGATATTCCTGTCACCGAAATCATCAATTGGAAATATGATCTTACCGAACTAGAAAAAGTAACCCTTGCCAGCCCTTTCGATCAACTACCCAAAGAAGATGTAGCCGTCATTCATTCCTATTTCATTTCCAAAATATAAGTATAGGAAAAGTTTTACCACAAAACGATTCTAATTACGCACTACAAAATTCCCTTCCTCAGAGGGGTGGGGGGTGGGTTAATACCTCCTAAAATATCGAATAATTAATGCCCACGTATTCAATTCTCTCTTTTTACATCCATCAATTCTAAAATTATAGCAGCATGTTCGCGCATGGCTTCATCTTCATCATCCAGCAGTTTCATTAAAACAATTTTAGCCTCTTCTCCCATTTCTGATAAAGCATATTGAGCAGCAGCATGTGATCGCCAATTTATTTGTTTGTCTCTCAAAAGTGCGATTAAGCCTGGAATAGCCGCTATACCCTCAGCCCCCATTTCTTTGAGTTTCCAAGCTGCTGCTGTGCGAATAGCATGTCCATGTCTATTTCCCGCAACTACAGCGTTCAACCCTTCGACTGTTCCTAATTCTGTTAACAATATCGCAGCAGTTCTTCTTACAACTTCATCTGTGTGATGTAGCAAAATCAATAATCGTTGACCAATCTTTTCATCTTTGATGCTTAATCTCGAAATTAAGTATATACAGATAACGATTGCCCCTTCCTTTTCTGTTGAAAAAAATAGATGGAGAATCTCATCTTTGCTAATGTTTTTTTTAAAGTCTTTACCTTCAAACTGTTTTAAAGCTTTAACTAAATGGCTGGTAGCTAGTTCTTTGCTAGTTCGATAATCATAATAAATCCGAAGTATTTCAAGATTATTTCTTCTTTCGATTCTGGATTGTTTGATTCGTTTTAGGAAATCATTCAATATTTTTATTTTGCTTAGGAACATAATGCAAGACTTTCTCGATTTTACGAAGTAGGCAAAAATAAACTAAAGATCAATCACCAGCCGCCTCGCACCTCGCACAACCTACTTCTTCACCCGATTCGGATTCTCCTTCACAAAACTCCCCCAACTTGCTTTTTTCTTCCGTTTCACCTTCCCCTTACTTTCCATCCCATACAAAGGCGACTGCATCTGTAAATGATGACAAACCGCCACCCCCAAAGCATCCGTCGCATCCAAATAAGAAGGAGCCGTATCCAAATCCAACATCCGCAACAACAAAGCCGACAACTGCTCCTTCGACGCATTCCCATTGCCCGAAATCGACTGTTTAATCTTACGAGGAGAATATTCCGTCACCTCCACTCCTTGTAACATCCCCGCAGCAATACACACCCCCTGCGCCCGTCCCAGCTTCAACATCGACTGCACATTCTTTCCAAAAAAAGGAGCCTCAATTGCCATTGCTGTAGGCTCATAGGTTTCCATCAAAAAACTCACCTTCTCATGAATCTTCTGCAACTTCACATAATGATCTTTATACTTACTTAAGTGTACCACGCCCAAACTATGCAGCGTAATCTTTTTCTTGATAATTTCAATCACCGCATAACCAAGCACCGAAGTACCAGGATCAATACCAATAATTTTATAAGAGTTGGACATTGTATTCGAACTTAATAAGTAATAAAAAAAGTCGTAATTTTGACACCATTCACTCACTTGTACAGACAAGGCACGCCTTGTCTCTACTCAACCACCCAATCACTCAACCACCCAATATTGCCCCATAAAAAGCAGCATAATGCAAAAATAATACTAATTTGGCTATTAAAGATAGCCCTTTTTGTGCTATTAGCCTATATCATCTACCAACAAATCTTTGGAAGAGCCGATATCGAAGACATACGCGATCAATGGCAACAACTCTGGAATTGGCAAAGTAGTATCGGATTATTGCTAGTTATAATACTCATGGGCATCAATTGGGGCATCGAAACCTACAAGTGGCAGCAGCTCATTCGCAAGATAGAAGATATCTCTTTTAAACGAGCCATTCAAGCAGTGATGTGCGGAGTCAGCCTTTCCTTTTTTACCCCCAATAGAGTAGGGGAGTATGGCGGTCGAGTACTTCTACTACAAATAGGCAATAAACTACAAGGCATCGCATTGACCCTCGTAGGAAGCCTTAGCCAATGGGTCGCAAATGTCAGCATCGGAATAATAGGCTTTTGCACCTTCGTTATCTATTATGGCTCCCTATCACTAGTTTGGGTCATTCCCTTAGTAACATGTTCCCTGCTCATCCTCTTGCTGAGTGCCCTTTGTTACTTTCATTTAGATTGGTTACAACATTTAAAAAAATATTTTCCCTTCTTCGAACGTTTCAATAAATACCTAGCACCCTTACAAGCCTTTCAAACAAGAGAACTAGCCTTTTTCCTAGTCCTCTCTTACCTACGATATGGCATTTACACCCTACAATATATTTTACTAATTGCTCTTTTCGGCATTGATACAAGCATTGGAATTGCACTTATAATGGTAACAAGTATCTTTTTTATCCAAACCATTGTACCCTCGATTGCCCTCATCGAATTAGGTATTCGAGGCAATGTGGCTCTCTTTTTCTGGGGACTAATCACCACACAGAATATAGCTATCTTAGCGGCAACTTTCACCCTTTGGATAATAAATCTGGTGATTCCTGCCAGTATTGGAATGTTCTTGTTTTTTAGCCTCAAAAAGGTAATCCCAACATTAAACAGTGCCACACATCAAAGGTCATAAGTAACGGATGAAATTTTAAAATAATAAGCACATGAAAAAAATAACAGGAACGATTGCCCTCCTCTTTCTCGTCACCACCTTTTTATTTGCCAACAATGGAGGAGGCGATAAGAACGACAATAAAGCAAGTAGCTGCGAAAAACAAACCTTAGCTTATCAAGCAGGTGAATACCTCAAATACAAAGTCTACTACAATTGGACAGCCGTGTGGATGAACGCTGGAAATGTAACCTTCACCGTCAACAATGATCAACTCGATGGAGAAGATGTTTTACATATGGTCGCAGAAGGGCGCACCGCAAAAGGTTTCAACTGGTTTTACAAAGTACATGACCGCTACGAAACCTATATGTCTCCAAGTTCTAGCCAGCCCCTCAAATTCATCCGCAATGTAAACGAAGGAAATTATACCAAATACAACGAATACACCTTCCTACCCGATCAAAGCGAAGTCCTAATTAACAAACGTACTCGAATGGGTAAACTACAAGCCGAAAACGAAACACTCAGTGTCCCTTCATGTACACAAGATATGCTTTCCGCTGTCTACTACACCCGCAATATCGATTACAGCAATATGGCAGTAGGAGACAAAATAAACGTCGAACTCCTCATTGATGGCGAAATTACCTCTGCTTTTCTAAAATATATGGGAAAAGACAAGCTCAAAACCAAACTTGGAAAATTTAATTGTGCTAAATTCGCACCTTCTCTCATTGCAGGCGATGTATTTGAAGGAGATGAAGAAATGATTATCTGGGTCACCGACGATGATAACCGACTTCCACTACTCATCGAGTCGCCTCTAAGTGTAGGATGGGCCAAAGCCTATCTTATTGACTATGATAATTTGAAGTACAGCATGGATGCTAAAATCACTAAAAAATAATTACTTTTGGGCGTGCCCCCATTTTTGCCAATCAAGCTGTTAGGTTTTACCAAGCTGACAGGTTTTGATTGGCAAAAATAGGGTCGGGCTATCCGCTTGTAGTTGTCTCATAGCTGCTTGTTCAGCATAGTCCTAGTAGTGTCTTCCTCCGTCAGCCCTCCTAGTCCTTGCTTCACAAAAGCGGCTATTTCGCCAAGCTACCGCTACTATCCCTCACGCAAAACAATTAGTGAATGAGTGATTGCGCGAATGAGTGAATAAGCGTTACGCCACATTCACTCACTCGCTCATTCACTAATTCACTCACTCATTCTTCCAACCATGATGCGTTTCCAACACAACCCCTTAATCGACTATTCCGCTGCTCACACCAGCCCCCCCACTGATCTCCTCTACCGCCTCTATCGCGAAACCAATCTCAAAGTACTATGTCCACAAATGCTATCAGGACATTTACAAGGCACCTTCCTCAAAATGATCAGCCAATTAGCACAGCCACAGCAAATATTAGAAATAGGAACCTTTACAGGCTATGCAACTATCTGCCTAGCAGAAGGACTTCCCCCCGATGGTTGTATTCATACCATTGATATAAATGAAGAACTAGAAGACATCCAAACGAAGTATTTTAAGGAGGCAGGTATTGTTAATCAAGTAAAATGCTATTATGGTACTGCCTTAGAGATTATTCCACAGATAGAAACACAATTTGACCTTGTTTTTATTGACGCAGATAAAATTAATTATGTAAATTACTACGACATTATCTTTGAAAAGGTGAAGCCAGGTGGTTTTATCCTCGCAGATAATGTACTTTGGAACGGAAAAGTAGTTGAAGATATCAATGATTGGGATACTGCTGCATTAGTCGAATTCAATCAAAAAGTACAAGACGATGAGCGCGTAGAAAACCTACTACTACCTTTTCGAGACGGAATTATGGTAATAAGAAAATTATAAAAAATCCCTACGGAAAAACACAGCAACCTTATGAAAAAACTACGTCTATTATTGATCATTACCTATATCTTTATGATGTTGTTTATGGTCTTAAAATACGTGATAGCCGATACAGATAATGATAAAGCAGAGAAAGCATTTCGGTATATCGAAACCTACAAAATTATTGCAGTAGAAGAAATGCATCGTATTGGAGTTCCTGCTAGTATTACCCTCGCACAAGGCTTGCTCGAATCCAATTATGGGCAAAGCCGTCTTGCAAGGGTGGGAAACAATCATTTTGGTATCAAATGTAAATCGTATTGGAAAGGAGATACTATACGTATTACTGACGATGCACCCAACGAGTGCTTCCGAAAATATCGCTCCGTAGACGAATCTTACATCGACCACTCCAATTTTCTCTACGACCATCCACAAGATCGTTACATTCACTTATTTAATCTCGACCGAACTGATTATAAAGGATGGGCGAGAGGACTTAAAAAAGCGGGATATGCTACTGCTTCCCACTATGCCGAATCGCTCATCAGTCTAATCGAACGTTACAATCTGCAACAGTTTGATTTCATGCGCCCTGAAGATTTCTATATTGTACAAAATACTAGACAGTCGGCACAGGTAATTAACCGTCCTAAACCTGTTGTTAGTCAACAAAGCCGTATAGGGGGAGTGGTATATGGAATTAGTGATAAAACGCATAGCCAACCTCTCAATCCCTCAACCCCTCCATCCTTCCATCACTCCATCCCTCCATCTTCCAATCACAATTATCCTTGGACAAATCCACCAAGTCAAGAAACAATTGTATATCATCGTGGGAATGCCAATGGAGGCAATCGCCCCAAAGCCGTAGATGTTAAATCGGCAGCTACAACAACGCGCGCAGAGGTGATTAGTGAAAGCTATCCAAAGCCTAATTACCCGTGGAATAATCCAAATACATCAATCGTTTATTCTGCATCGCGTGTTGTAACTCACACCTCACACGATACATCTGTTCCCGCTAACGTCCTCGCTAGTGGCTCATCGTACCTAGCACCTAGCACATCGCACAATCCTCCCCCAATCCCTCAAACCCCCAATCCCTCAATCCCTCAATCCCCCAATCCCTCAATCCCTCAATCCCCCAATCCCTCAATCCCTCAGTCTCCTAATCCCGCAACTTCTCCCACTAGCACCCCATACCCCAGTGCAACTCCTACACCTACTGAAGATGTATATACTAGAACCATCCCTACACCGCAATCACAAAGTGAAAAAGCGAAAAAAGCAACTAATACAACTACACAAAGTCGCTTTGTATTTTCTATTGAGCAAGAAGAAGAAAATGTTTCTCCACCTCCAGTGGAAGAAGAACTTATGCCAGAAGAAGAGCTTGTTGTAGCTCCACCGCCATCTCCCAATCCCTCAGTCCCTCAATCGGCTCCCGCCAGCGTCCTCGCTGATGATCAATCCCCTAATCTCCCAACGACAGAAAATATAGGAGGAACTAATGTAGAGGAGGTGAAAGAAGCTCCGCTTCCTCAGCCTAAAGAAGAATTGGCTGAATTTGAAAAACAACCACCTAAAAGAGCTCCTATATTGATAGAAACAGTAGTCAACGGTTGTAAGGCTGTTGTCACAGATCAACCTGTCCATATGAATATGGTGAGTAATAAATATGGAGTTTCGCTCAAAAAGATTCGATCTTATAACGACCTACGGCCGAATCGACAAGTTCCAGCCAATACACCGATCTTTTTGCAGAAAAAGAAGAGCAAAGCCAGTAAGGATAACAATGAACACATTGTAGAAAGAGGCGAAACGCTAGAATTGATTGCTCAGAAATATGGCATTCGTATAAAATCATTGTATAAGCTGAATAAACAGTTATATACGGGGGCGCAACCTGTTGTAGGACAAACCATAACACTTCGATAAAATACCAACAATACTCACTAGTTTATATAGCCTATATTGCTAGAACTAAGTAGTGCTCTCTCACAAAATAATGACATCTTATCTGCTTTGTTCCAAAGTAAAATGACTTCTTAATGCCTATTTATAAAGCGTTTTACTACCATTAAATCACGAAACGAACATATTTATTCTTTAATACGCTGACGAATAACTGACAAACGGAATGCTTTTTGCATTTTGTATGCTTACATGTATTTACCCTAGTATCATCATGTAACCATAACTAGTGAAAATGAGAAAAGCGTACTTCACATTCTTTGTGTGGATATGGATAGGTATATCTACCTATGCCCAAAATCTAAACTCCGTCGAACGTTATATCGAGCAGCATAAGCAAATTGCTATTGAAGAAATGCATCGTACAGGTATACCCGCGAGTATTACCTTAGCGCAAGCAATAGTAGCATCTAATTATGGTAATAATGAGTTAGTAAGCAAAGGAAATAATCACTTCAATCAAAAATGCTTACACGGTTGGAGAGGTGGTAAGTTATACCGTAATGGACAGTTAGTGAGTGAATGTTATCGGGTCTATAATAATGCAAATGAGTCGTTTAAAGACCATACAAGCTATCTAATGGATGCGGATTGGTATGCTGCTCTATTTCTAATTGATGTAAAAAATTATCAAGCTTGGGCAGTAGGATTACATAATGCGGGTTACGATGCTAGTAATCCTTATTATGGACAACAACTCATCCAACTAATTGAAGATTATCAATTATTCCAATTGGATGCAGCAACTCCTTATGAGTCGGTTATTATTGCTAGAGGAACTAACCAACCAATCATCAGCCCACAAATACAAACTCCTAGCTTACCAAGCTATAATTCTCAAGAAGAAGTGGTTAATAATCGGGTTAGCCCTCATGCACAGGTTATAACCAATATTCACGAGTTTGATTTTAATTATCGACCTATCGAAAATGATCTATTGAACTTAGAAAAAGAATTAACAAGACAAAATCCACAGGCCGAACGCGAGATGATGAAACGGTTTCGCCAAACTAAAAAGATTATTGTTACGCCTCTCAAGCAATACAATGAAACATCTAATAGAAAGACTAGTACGAATAAGCAATATCTAAAGTCGCTCAATAATTCAGGAAGACAAACAAATAGTACGACTAATGAACCAGGGCAATTTTTTTTGGCCGCTCGACTCCAATACGTACCTACTATAGATATAATCTATCCCGATAGTGTAACACCCAATAAAGGAATTTGGGAACTGGCAGCAGCTAGAAGAGAAACCGATTATAAACCCCTACATACCTTATATAACTTCGATAATATAAAAGAAAAACCACTTTCCAAAAAAACTAATTTTACACATAATCGTAGCAAGGCAGTTCGATATGATTATGCCGTTTCTGCTGAGCAAATTGCTAATACATATGATAAGGAATTGTCTAAATTATTAAATTACAATGATTTGCAAGAGACTGCAATCTTTCCTGCATACATAAATATATACCTGCAAAAGAAGAAAAAAAAAGCGAAAGGCAAGCGACATCATCGGGTAAAAAAAGGAGATTCTATGTGGAAAATTGCACAATATTATGGAGTGCAATTAGACTATTTATATAAAAGAAATCTATTGTTTCGTGGACAAGAACCTAGAGAAGAAGAGGTCGTTTTACTACGTGGGAAAGCAGTATATCCCCCTAAAATTACCTCCGAAAAATCAGAAAAAAAACAAGAATATAAACACAAAAGAGGTGATCCAGCAGGAATTCATTACACGAAAAAATCAAAATAAATAAAGACAAAGAAAAGCTTTTACGTAATATATGGGTAAAAAGTTTAAATCTTGAGTAGCAAAAATAGACACTATTTTATATTACTATTAAGAAAAGTCTTATGTATATGTGTCGTTTAATAATGTATTTAAGCAAGCTATTTTAGGTTTTTTTGAATAGAAAAAAGTTTGAATTTAGCATTTTAGCAAATATGACAATTCGTTGACACTTGTCTGCTAAGTATTTTGATATGATAAAAAAATGCAATTGATGTATGGCTATTTCTTATTTGTTAAAAAATGAATACAATTTTTTATAGACTTACAATACATGTTGTATTGGCATGATATTAGAGTAATTTTGTACAGTTATTTAATTGTAAAATCATCCATAGTTTTTGCCAAATATCTTAACTTATGAAACGACTTGTTTCTACCCTGTTATTGTCTGCTGGTGTAACAGCAGTTGTCCAAGATGCCGAAGCTAAAGGTTTATCGCCTCAACAATATATCGACAAATATAAAGGTATAGCTGTTGATGAGATGAATCGCTCTGGTATCCCAGCAAGTATAAAATTAGCACAAGGAATTCTTGAATCTAGAAGTGGTAATAGTTGGCTTTCTAGAAAAGCAAACAATCACTTTGGTATCAAATGCCACCGAAACTGGAAAGGTAAAGGAATGCGTGCTAATGATGATCGCCCTAATGAATGCTTTCGACAATATGATAGTGTCAAAGAATCATTTAAAGATCATTCGAACTTCCTCATGAATAATAAACGTTACAGTTTCTTGTTCAAAGGAAATAAGGTACAATATAAAACCTGGGCTAAAGGACTACGCAAAGCGGGTTATGCGACCGATGCAAAATATGCATCTTCACTTATCCGTTTGATCGAAAAATACAACTTGCATCAATTTGATGTTTATATAGGAGGAGGATCATTTGCTGATGAAGAAGAAGAAACAACTCCACTTGTTGCCATGACTGGTAATTATAATGGAGTGAAAACAGTTTCTTACAATATAGCAATGACACCTCAGCGTATAGCTCAAATGAATCAAGTACCTTTTGATCATTTCATCATCTATAATGGATTAAATCCTAGTAAGGTTATTCCTGCTCATACGATGATTTTTCTAGAAGCTCCTATTCGTAGAAGTACCTGGGGAACCAAGCAAAGAGAGCTTAACAATCACACGGTACATCATGTAGCCAACCAATATGGTATTCAAGCACAAAGTGTACAAAAAAGTGTACAAGAAAGCTATCGAGTGGTTAATCAACGTAGAAATGGACAACCACACCGTCAGCCAGTTCCACAACCTGTACCAAAGTACTACGTAGAAGCTTCTGACATACAACATGTATTGCGCCCTGAACAAAAAGGTAGATATTATCCTTCTGTTCATCAAGTACCTTATGTTGATCGCAATATGCAAGCACAATTGGAGCGGGAGCGTAAAATTGAAGCGCAAAGACGCTACTATGCAGAGTTGCAAAGACAACAACAAACAAATTATTATCAGAATAATTACGTGCAAAATAAAAAACGTACCTATAAAGTGCGCTCGGGAGATACCCTTTTTGGTTTAGCTCGTAAGTATCGTACTACTGTCAATTCTCTCAAGTCTATCAACAATTTACGATCAGATATGATCTATATCGGACAAACATTGCGAATTGCCTAACGAATTGTAACGAAATTTTTTTTCACAAAAAAGCATGATTTATCAAAAGATAAATTATGCTTTTTTTAGTTTATATATTTATTTTGTTTTTGTGTAAATTGTTGGTAGTTATTTTGTTTGTTGTTTTTTGTGGTGTTTTTGTAAGATTATTTAAGATTGTACTTAATCATGAAATGAAATAGTTACACGAAGAAAAATCATCACTTATAAGTCACGATTTTAAACGCCTATAGAAAATACAAGTTTATTATAATAAATTAACGATTACACATTGTTTGTAACAAACCTTCCTTCTTTATCAATAATCCTTAAAATAATACAGAGATGATGAAAAAGACCCCTTTTCTAGCATTTCTTGCACTAATTACCATTTTAGTGACGGCTTCAACCAACAATGCATCGGCAGAACTATTTACCAAGCGTATTTCCATTGACGAATATATCAAAAGCTACGAAAAAGTAGCTGTTAGTGAAATGGGTCGTACAGGTATTCCTGCTAGTATTACACTTGCTCAAGGTATTCTTGAATCGGAATATGGTAACAGCCGTTTGGCAGTAGAAGGAAATAATCACTTTGGTATCAAATGCCACGGATGGACAGGGGAGGAAATATATGCTGATGATGATGCACCTAACGAATGCTTCCGCAAATATCCTAGCGCACTCGATTCTTATCACGATCATTCTGCGTTCTTAACCACAAGAGGACGTTATTCATTCCTTTTTGATCTCAGTAGCACTGATTATAAAGGATGGGCAAAAGGACTCAAAAAAGCAGGATATGCAACTAACCCTGCCTATGCAGACATCCTTATTGACTTAATTGATCGCTATGATTTATTTAAATACGATACAGGAGATGTAGTCGCTTATAATCCAACCCCAACTCCTGCAAAACCTTCAACACCTAGGCAACCAACTCGTATTCCAGCAAAAGGTTCTAAATCTGGTTCGGGTAATAACGGAACACCTCCAGCGTCTACTACACCAGATAAAACCGAAACACAAGGATGTAGTCTACTCAGTAAGCAGCGATTAGAAGCTGATGATATTCCTCCAGTATTTTATAGTAACCGCAAAAAAGCTGTTCGTTTTAGTTGTGATGTCTCAATCGTTCAAGTAGCCGATGCTTTCGATATTCCACTCAAACGACTTATCAAATACAACGATATTACAAACCGTACTATTAAAGGAAAAACGGTTATCTACCTACAACCAAAGCGTAATAAAAATACAGGTGCTCCAAAAGCACATAAAGTGAAATCTGGCGAAACACTCTATGATATTTCTCAAGATTATGGAATCAAGATCAAAAAGTTAATCAAGCGGAATGATATGCCAGTGGGTTACGAGCCGATAGCAGGAGAGTATGTTGCACTTAATAAGAAACGTAAAACGCCTTTGGCTATAACTACTATTAAAAATAAAAAGAAGGAAGCCAAAGAAATAAAAGTTACGAAGCCTAATAAGCCATCATCTGGAACCGTAAAACCTTCTCCTAGCGGTACGAAGCCTCCAGGAAGTGTTACGCCTAGACCGCCACGTCCTCAACCACCAGTAGTAACGCCACCATCACCTACCCCTGTACAACGATATGTCGAACATACTGTTACTGTAGGCGATACCCTCTACAATATTTCTAAGCGTTATAACACAACGGTCGATAGTATCAGAAAAGCCAATAACCTGACAGATAATAGTATTAGGATAGGACAGGTGCTAGTTGTGCCAGTACCATAAAATAAGTTAAGAGAAGTCATATAAGACAAATCCATTTTAGAAGGGGTAAATATATTTTATCCCTTCTTTTTTTTTGTATTTTGCAAAAAAATAAAATGGATACTCCAAGCAATATTAAAGTACACGATAAATATTTTCAACCATTTATTTCTAAAGAACACATTGAAAATATTATTCGAAAAATGGTGGAAGAAATTTCAAAAGATCATGCGCTAGAAAAGCCCTTATTTATTGCTGTATTGAATGGAGCCTTCATTTTTGCCAGCGACTTCTTCAAGCAATTAAAATTTGACTGTGAAATTTCCTTTATCAAAACCAAATCCTATGACGGAATGACTTCGTCAGGAGATGTGTTACAGGTCATCGGATTAGAAGAAAATATCACTAATCGAACTGTTATTATCTTAGAGGATATTATTGATACAGGGCTAACGATAAAACAACTCCTAAATACGTTACAAAAGCAAAAGCCCGCAACCTTAAAAATTGCTACCCTATTATTAAAACCTGAAGCCATTCAACATCAATTCCCCATTGACTATATAGGATTGGAAATCCCAACTAAATTTGTAGTAGGTTATGGACTCGATTACGATGGTTTGGGCCGTAATTACCCCGAAATATATCAATTAGTAGAAGAGGTATAAAATATTTTAAATAAAGTAGTTTAGATAAGCTATTTTTTATCTCTTTTATTTTAACTTTAAAGCGCAAAGCATTTTGATCCTGTCCAGTACTACTAAACCTCATAATACGCCAATATATCTATGAAAGACATCATCAAGCAAATGGACAAAGCCTTCGATAGTCGTGTCCGAATTGCAATCATGTCGATTCTTATGGTTAACGAATGGGTTGATTTCAATACCTTGAAGGAACGCCTGGGAGTCACAGATGGTAATTTAGCCAGTCATACCGCTTCTCTTGAAAGACGCCAATATGTAGAGGTGCGCAAACGATTTATCGGAAAACGACCCAATACCTCCTACCGTGTAACCCCACTCGGAAAAGAAGGATTTACAAATTATGTAAATGCCTTAAAACAACTCCTTCAAATAAAGCAGTAATTACTTATGACCTTCCCCTGCTCATGAGTCAATGGAAAAAAACATTTTCACTTCAACGACAAATTAAAAGCTTCCAATACGCTTTTAAAGGGCTAAGCTATGTCTTTCGGAATGAAAGCAATATGCAAGTGCATGTTATTGCGGCAATAGTAGTTGTACTAGCAGGTTTTTTTTTTCAAATAAGTCGCTTGGAATGGGTGGCAGTGGTCGGTGCTATTTCTTTGGTGATGACTGCCGAAGCCATCAATACCAGCATTGAAGCCATTGTCGATTTAGTAAGCCCCAAGCAGCACGAATTGGCAGGGCGGGCAAAAGATGTGGCAGCAGGAGCTGTTACGATAAGTGCGATAGGAGCCGTTATTATTGGGGTACTTATCTTTCTACCCAAAATAGTATAGTTTGTCTCTTACTCCCCAATTAATTTTACCACCTTATATTTATTGGTTTCATAACCTTCAAACTTTCCATAGGTTTTCTCTACCCAAATCTTAACAGCCGCTGAATCATATCGAAATCCCATCGGATGCATCTCGTAAATAGCAGGCGGATTATAGTAAGACGAATCACAATCAAAGCAATAATTCAAATCGGGAAACCAATTTCCTAAAAATTCAATTTGCCCATCATCATCTACATCCTGATGCATACCCACAAACATGGGGAACGTATCCTGACGTATCACACGTGTACTATCTACGATCAATTGCAGGATACGATCATATTCATATTGTCCAACAAAGCCAAGTAGTATTTCGAACTGCGTATCAGAAGGAGGTTCTATTTTTCTAATAATAGGTAATAAGCCAAACTGAGTCGTGAATAACTTGTCCTGATCATAATAAATTAGATTCGTATCTATTTTAATGGAAAGCTGTTGGTAAAAGGCATTTCCTGCCGCTGGTTTTTGAGTGGCTTTAATGAGCACTCGATCCGACTGAGATAAGATTTCTTCTTTGGGTTCTAAGCTGGGTATTCGACCAGACTCCAAATCCTCCTGTTGCACAATATTACATGTTAACACACAAAAGAATAAGACCAAAAGAATGGAAAACCAATATACAATGTCTTTGAATAATCGCAATAAAAAAAATAGATTTGTGAGTAAATTAACAAATAAGGAGATATGAACGGATTCGAAACCTCTGTATTAATTTGGTGGCTATTAATGTCAGAGATTAAGTGTGGCCGTATGGATGAGCCTTACCTTAATCAATGCTCCACGTATGGATCAGGGATTAAAAAGATAAGTGCGCTCATCAGCTTAATAAGGCATCAATAGCGGCAGCTAATTTATGATCTTTGTCCGTAACAATATTACCCGCATCATGGGTACTTAGGCGAAGCTCCACTTTATTATATACATTCGTGATAAAGGCGTGGTGGTTTTGCTTTTCCGATAAAATGGCTACTTGTGTCAAAAAACCAAAAGCCTCTACAAAGTCTTTAAATTCAAATTTGCGTACTAATTCGTTGTTTTCTTCTGTCCACATCATGAATGAGTTTTGGTGATGACTAAAGGTAAGCATTTTCTATAAAATATTGATATTACATTTTAGGCTGTTTATTGTCGTTTTAATCACTAGCAAAGACGCTGGCGGGAACTAAGAAATGAGTGCGTAACGCTAACTCAACAACACAATCCCACAACAACGCAACAACTGTCTCGCGTGAGGGATAGAGGCGGTAGCTTGTAGAAATAGAAATATAATGAGGCTTCGCCTAGCAGGGCTGACAGCGGAAGACACTGCTAGGTGATATAGCCGAATATATTTTCTATGAGACAACTATTAGCCGAAAGCCCGACCCCATTTTGCCGATACAGATGCTTCCGCCAGTGTCTTCGCTGGTGGCATCTGTATCGGCAAAATGGGGGCACGCCCAAAAAGATTAGGCACGTTACTTGTTCAAGCTTTTCATCCCATCCTTTCTATACTTTAACATTAAACCTCTTCGTGATGAAAAAGCTAATACTCTTTTTATGTTGTATTTATACAAGTCTGATTGTACAGGCAGATACCGTTATCTTAGACTTTGAAACACCTGAAACCTCTACTTTATTTCAACATTTTGGCGGTAGTCAGGAAGGAGAAGTGAATAGAATGGTCGATAATCCGAATAAGAACGCTGTAAATATGAGCGATCGGGCTATTGAATTTACAAAACAAGAAGATGCTCCTTCGTGGGCAGGAGCTTTTACCAACCCGAATCCAATCATTCCTATCAATTTGCAAGGGGCAACACAGATTTGTATGGATGTATATAAAGCTCGGACAGGTAAAGTGAGTTTTAAATTGGAAGAATCGACAACAGAAGGAGGAGATTGGGTGCAAACAGTAGATGTGGAGACGGCTAATGCATGGCAACAAGTGTGTTTTGATGTAAACCTTCCTTCTATAGAAATGCCTTTTTCACCTGCCGTAGGGCATACATTTAGTCGTATAACTATCTTTTTTGATTTGGGTTTTGAAATAGGAGAGTTTCAAACGAATTATGTAGATAATATAGTCGTGATTGCTCCAGCAGAACCAGAGGAATCAGAAGTGACTTTTACCGTCGATATGAAAGAGTTTGGGAAAAATATTGAAGCAGTACTTTTACAAGGAGATTTCAATGATTGGGGCAATACCAACGAGATGGTATCTAACGGTGACGGAACCTATACAACTACCGTTTCGATGACCAATGGTGTGCAGCAGTACAAATTTGCAGTGCGCAGCGAAAATATAAGATATGAAGAGAAATTTAGTCTGACAAGTGCCTGTGTAGTTCCAGATGAATCGGGAGAATTTGGCAATCGTCAAATAGTGGTTACTGAAGATGAAAGGCTATTACCTGTATGCTTTAATAGTTGTTATGCTTGTGGAGAGAGTGTGAAACTAAGTTTTCATGTGGATATGACCGAACAAGATGTTAGTGAAATGGGTGTCTATTTGGCAGGAGGAGCAGCATTTGGACATGGGGATTATCCAATGCTTGATGATGATGGAGATGGGGTTTATTCCATTAGTATAGAGCGAGAAGTAGGATTCGAATCCGATTTTACCTTCATCAATGGCATCTGCTTGCCCGATTGGGAGTGCAAAGAAAATATAGTCGGACAGTCTTGTGCAGTTGCACCTTTTAATGATCGTCATGTAGGCCCCTTAACCAGTGATTATGAATTAAAGACCTGTTTCGGTGTTTGTTCAGAAGATGGATCTTGTACATTTGTATCTGATGGCTTCGAACAGGAAGAATTGGCAACTAAGGTGGAGCTTTACCCAAATGTCGTAGCAGAAAACACAACGGTACATTTTGACGAGAGTTTGGTACAATTAAAACAAGTACAACTACTTGATCTTAGAGGAAAACAAATAGCAAATTATAAAGTAGCTGCTCATACAAAACAACAAAACATCTCTTTAAACGGATTAACTACGGGTATTTATATTGTACGTATTCAAATAGGAGAGGAGGTGATTTGCCGTAAAGTAGTTAAACAATAGAAGATTAAAAGAAAAGCACGTATTTTAGAGGCTGTCTTGATTGTACAATCAAGACAGCCTCTAAGCGTTTAATAGGTGTTCATTCTATTGTTGATTTACATTATAAAACAAACTATCTCCATTGAAACAACAATCCCTTTTTGCCTACGTCCTTTTCTTATTATTATGTACGGCTAACCAATCAATAGCACAAAATTGCAACCGCACCGATGCGAGTGGCTGTATCTGTGCCAACGGAAGTAATAATTGCGATTTACTGCCAGACATCATCGTTTCGGAAGAAATGCTCTATGATGCTAGTTTGAATCCTGAAATTCGAGGAGAAATACGCTTATCCATTGCCACTCCCAATGTAGGATATGGTCCACTAGAAGTAATTGCTACTGATCGCTATGTTTGTGGAACAGATACTATCGTTAGTACTACTGCTTTTCAAGATACCTGTGCCGATGGTAGCTTTCCACGCCGTTTAGTACAACAAGTCATTTATCACAAGGCAGATGATAGAATGGAACTCAAGCCTATTGATGCAGGTTCTATGACCTACCATCCAACCCATGCCCACATGCATGTCGATGACTGGTGTGCTTATTCTATCCGCACCAAAGTAGAAGGACTTGACCCGCTAGATTGGCCCATTGTTGCCAATGGTCGTAAAATCGGTTTTTGTTTATCTGATACCGATCCTTGCGATAGATGGCCTGGCTATTGCGAGCGCAATGGAGAGGTAATATTGGAAGATGATTTTGAGAATTTTGGATTAGGAAGTGGAGAATATGCCGATTGTGATTTAGCCTTACAAGGCATATCAGTCGGTTATGTAGATATTTACTACTACTACCTCGACGATATGGATATACCACTACCCGATGGAACTTGTAATGGTGATTATCAACTAGTGGTGCAGGCTGACCCCTCAAATGCCTTCCTAGAATCAAATGAAGACAATAATCTCACTGTTATTCCAATCACTCTTTCCAAGCAAGAACCAAGTTCCGAAGAAGTCATTGAAGTACAGGGGAAGCGTACCTTTTGTCAAGGAGAATCAGTCGTATTAAAAGCAGTTGTTGGAAGTGAGTTCGAATGGTCAACAGGGGAGACGACCCAAGAAATTACCATTCGTGAATCGGGCAATTATGCAGTCAAAGCCACTAATCAATGTGGGGTATTTATTTCGGATACAATTGCTATCGAGGTCATCAGTCCCACCATCGAATTAGAAGCATTTGAACAACCCTGTCGTCCCGAAAGCGTTGACTTATCAGTCGTAGACAGTAATGCCAATACTTATTGGTATGACAGTGAAACAGCTATTGTTCCTATTGCTACTGGAAACAGCTTCCAAACACCTCCTATTCAAGAAGCTACTACTTACTATGTGTCACAAGCGGTTCCTATAGAAGGAGCAACTTATTTTGCTCCTCCTCATGATAATTATTTTGGAATAGGAGGCTATAGCAATCCTGCCATTAATGGTGCACTTTATTTTGATGTATTAGATAGTTGCGTACTCCAATCGGTGAAAATATATGCGGGTACAGAAAGGAGCCGTACTATCCAGTTGTGGACATCTGATAGCATACTTTTGGCAGAAAAAACACTGGATGTTACTAGGGGAGAACAACGCCTAGCTCTCGATTTTGACCTAATTCCAGGTACGCAATATCGACTACAAGCTGCTGAAGAACCCAACTTTTTCCGCAACAATACCGATGTTCGTTATCCTTATAAAGTTGATGGACTTGTTGAAATTACAGGTTCCAATTTTGATCGTCCTCTCGACAATCGCTTCATCTACTATTACTTTTATGATTGGGAAATAAAAGCCCCTACTTATTTATGTGAAACAGAGCGACAGGCTGTTGAAATTGACTTAGTTAACTGTGTAGGAGTGGAGGATAAGCCAAGTGAAACCCTTCCCTTAACTATTCAAATAGGACAGCAAATAACCACTATACAAATGCCTACCCACTTTAGCCAAACGCCTAGTACACTTCAGTGTTTCGATATTCGAGGGCAGCTAGTTAGTTCAACAAGTATTCAAGGCAATCAAACAGCCATTATGCAAGAGGAAGTAGTAGCGACGGGTTATTATTTATTGGTAGTAGAAAATGAGAACGAGCGTGTGGTACAGAAGATTTTCGTAGCTAATTAGTTGGGCGTGCCCTTCCACAGGTCTTTAGGAATTACGGGCTTGATAACAGATACGCGTAACGCTAACACAATCCCTCAAGCCCGCAATCCCTCAATCCCTGTTTCAGGTCGGGCTATCCGTTTGTAGTTGCCTCATACCAGCCTGTTCCGCCAAAGTGCTGGCAGTGTCTTCCTCCGTCAGCCCTGCCAGCACAGGCGTCACTAGGCAGCTATTTCGTCAAGCTACCACTGCTATCCCTCACGCGAAAGACGATTGAACGATTTACGATTAACGTCCGACGGATGTACTTTTACCCTTTATTATATATTGTATATTTTGCAATGAGTCGTTTTTACAAATGTATAAAGCGGAAGGGAATTCCTTGTGGGTGCCCCGATTGAACGATGGAACGATTTACGTCCGACGGAGTTGCTGGTGGTAAATATACACAGATGGACAGCCCCGAAGGTGGCGATATTATTGTAGAAAAAATGGAATCATTTTTTCAAAGCCCCGAAGGTGGCGACATTGTTTTTTTAATGAATGAATTCTAAAATAAACAAATGAAAAAAGAATCATTAAAATACGAGATTATTATATATTGGAGCTACGAAGATAAATGTTTCTTAAATTATTTCATTGCCTTTTGCTCCTGCCGAATCATTCCCACCACAATTAAGTACTGTGCCAAGCAATAGGTAGTCATAATCCATACACCCGACCAATAAATGGGAAAGCTAAACTTATTAAGGGCAATCAAGCTATCGGAGAGGACAAAGAATAACGCTCCCGAAAAAACGAGTTGATAGCTTGTATAAGGCACTTTGCCATACCTATAAACCGCCATGAGAGCCATCGTACAGATGGCGATGGCATAGATTGTCACTGGAATGAGCATATCTCCTAAATTATCTTTTAGGTAGTAGACAAAGCCAAAACCATAAATGATAAATGGAATTGCTAACCACGGATTTTTCTTGAGTTCACTGGCTTTTCGAGGTCGATTCGTATTGAAAAAGGAAATGATATAGGCAATATGGGCTATAAGGAATGCTCCTAAACCTAGCATGAAAAATAGAGCTTGTTGGCCTTGGAACATTAAGAAGATATCGCCTAACCACGAAAAGAAAAGGGCGACTAGGATGCCTTTATTCACGAGGGAAAAAGGTCGTTGAATATTTTTCCAATAGAGTACTGCCAATACGGGCATCAGTAGTGGTTTGACGATATATTCCAGCCATTGCCAATCACCCATCCTACTGATGAGCGTAACAATAGTCAATGCAAGGAATATCAAACCTATTGGACGTAAATGATTGATGGGAGATGTTGTCACAATTTGGTTTTTAAT
>JAHDHP010000039.1 GCA_020631245.1 Bacteroidota bacterium
CATTAGGGGATGAGGAAGAAAGATTGGATGCCGAACGAGGGGAGTTGATTCATACGGTGATGTTTTATACGATTTCGGAGGAACATGCACCTGTGTATCAGAATGAAAATTTGCGACATATGTTGGAGCAGTTTCATGAGGCTAGAGAGGTACGAGAGACGTGGTATTTTCCTGAATCGGCTTATTGGATTACTTTCGATAACTCGGTGCCGATGTTTTTACTCCCTTACCTAACGGCTCGTTTGGATGATATTTTATTGATGGATTCTCTCCAAACGGAAGGGCATATTACCTTTAGTTCGGGTTGGGAATGGGGCTATTGGTTGTTTGATTGGAGTATTGCGAGGTGGTCGTGGGAGCATTCTTGGAATGGGATGGAGGTGGAAAATGCGCCGATTGATTATGTGGGTGATTTGTTTGGAGATACGCCTAAAGTGGTGGAGTTGATGGATGAAAATAGACGCTTGCAGGATGATTATTTGAAGGGTCAGAATATGATGCAGTATATGACAGCGATGACGATTACAGATGAAATGCCTGGTCGATTGCGTTTGCAGTTGCACCCACGTCTAGAGTGGACGAATAGGCAAATGCGGAAAAAAATAGATGCGAAAACGATTTTGGAGATTCGTAAGGAGGGGGTGATTCCGTTGTTGGAAATGGCGGCGGAAATGCAGATTAATGTGGCGAATTTGAAGCAGGCGGGTAGTGGTTTGACGGGGAGTCGGAAGCATCTTTTTGAGGAGTTGGTTCGGGGCTTGGAAATCAATGGCTTGCGGGCGCAGCATCGGTCTTATGTCTTGGATTATTTGTTGAGTAAGCGAAAAGCGGATTTGAAGAAGGATGAGTCGTTGGTTAAAACGGGTTTGCTAACAAAGGCTAAGTTACTACGTGGAAAGGCGCAGAAATTGGTGCTTGATCAGGAACGGATTTATCGTTATGATGTGGAGGATATTGGTCGGAAGCATCGTAGTAAGACGGCTTATTCGTATGGGTATTTGTACCCTGTGAGTAATTTGCATTTTTGGGAGCGGGAGGAGTTGCAGGTGGAGAAGGACCGATTTGGAGGTTTTTATAAGAGTATTTGGAATGTGCCGCGGATTATTGGCTTGTGGGACTAAGGAGGGGGCAGGTTTTGCTAGAGACAAGGCATGCCTTGTCTATACGTATTTAGGAAATTTATTTTAAATCGTCCAGGAATTGCTTTGCTTCTTTATGGTAGCTTTCTTTGTTCGTGATGCTTTTAAACATGTATTATCTAACGAAGAAGTAGTACTTATTGGAACTTGTAGTAAATGGCATTTGTTGAGCAAAAAATCAATATTTTATTTCTATGCAAATCAAAATCTCTCCCACAGCCCACATTCGCCTTATTGCTTCAACAGATGCACCTCGTATTTTTTACTTGGTCGATAAAAATCGCGCCTATCTTCGAGAGTGGCTTCCCTGGGTAGATGGTACACAAGTTGAAGAAGATACTATCAATTTTATTCAATTTTCTTTAGTGCAACACGAAAAAGGGAAACAAGTGCCGATGGTAGTCGTGTCCGATGGTGAATTGGTAGGTTTGATTGGATTAAATGAAATGCATTTAGCTTATGGTCATGCACATATAGGCTATTGGTTGAGTGAAGAATGCCAAGGAAAGGGATTAATGACTTTGAGTACCATTGCGATGCTCAATTATGCTTTTTCTGTGCTAAACTTGAATCGAGTGGAAATTAGATGTGCGCCTAGAAATTTGTCAAGTCGAGCGATTCCTGAGCGGCTAGGTTTGTTTCGAGAAGGAACCTTACGTCAAATAGAGCGTTTATATGATCGTTATGTGGACTTGATTGTATACAGCATTCTTAGAGAGGAATGGTTGAAAAAAGAGTGGCGTGTAGACGTTAAATAGGGTGTAATTACCAAACAATATTGATTATGAAACAGATATTCTTTTTTACTTTTTTCGTTTTATGTAGCCACTTTACTTGGGCACAATATGGGAGTATTAGTGGAAAAGTGACGGATGCAGAAACCTATGAAACCCTTCCTTTTGTTACGGTGGCTATATCGGAAGATATAGTTCGTGCAAGAGATAAGGGACTACTATTAATTGGAGGGCATGCAGATTTAGATGGCTATTTTAAGATTGATAGTATTCCTGTTGGGACATATGAAGTGCTTTTTTCGTTTGTGGGCATGGCTGATCACTTAGAAAAAGAGGTGGTGGTAGAAGAAAATAGCATCCAAACGATTGATGTTGCATTGAAAGAAAGTAGAATCATTATCTGTCATGGTCCTGTTTTTATTGCCTATAAAGTCCCTTTAATGCCTCGAAATCGCGACATTCCAGGTTCAGGGATTGAAGTACATTTTGGACGCAATCGGAATCGTCCCAATATAGGAATTAGCTCCTATACAAAATAAATTCACCATATAATGAATTAAAATAAGCTTTTCTGCGTTATAGGTTTATTCTTGGGTTGTATATGTATTTTCTTACACTCATTCACTCGTACAGACAAGGCATGCCTTGTCCTACACAATCACTGCTCGTTAAACACCTTACCTTTTTCTTTCTATTTTTTAAAGAGCCAGTTTATGAGGTATAAAAATGATTTTATCTGGGCACTTGTTATGTCTAGTGGTGTGTTAGTTGTTATAAGTTGTTTATTCCTAGAATCTTTTGTTTGGATTAAAGCCAGTATCTTGATTGTTTGTATGTTAGCTACAATGCTTGCCATTATCACTTCTTGTATTAAATTCTCTTCCGAAAAAGAATCAACTTTCCGTTAATATTTTCCTTATACATATTATGAGTTTTGTTTTCTGATAGCCATTGTTTTGTATATGTGATAACTTGGCTATGTATTTGTCTCCTATTTTATTGTTAGACCTATTTGTGAAATGTGCATCATTATTGTTATTTTACGGATACTTATTCAATAGGAATATTAAGCTTCATGGATGGCTTTGAACATCAGAAATTAGAAATCATTGCTCTAAAAGATTCCCCTACAAAAGCGAAGCGTCTTGCTGCTTTAGTGGGGGAGCTACGTTTTGTGAATCCTGAAGAGGCTAGAAGCCTCGCAGATGAATGTCTAACTATAACAGATAAATTTGAGCTATCAAATATAAAGATTGATGTGCTCAATTATATTGCGGTTACTTATTGTGTCCAATCTCATTTTAATGCTGGGCAATTATACTTTAAGCAGGCATTGACCTTAGCAAAAGAAATTAAAGACGAATATGCTGAATTAAGAATTCTCACCAATATAGGTATCCTCTATTTTAATCAAGCAAAATATACGGATTCGTTGGAGATACATCTTAAGGCTATTACCTTAGCAAAAGCTTTAGATAAACAAGTTTCTCTCGCCAATAATCAGGTAAGTATAGCCAATATTTATTTTACAAATGGTGATGCAGAAAAAGCTTTGAAGCTGTACGAGAAGGTGTTGGAAGCAAGTAAAAAATTGAAGCAGTACGATCAATTTGGTTATGTCTATTTTAATATAGGTACTATTTACCACGATCAAAAAAAGTATAAAGAAGCAAAGTTGTACTATGAAAAGTCTATTCCATTTATGGATAAGGTTGGCAATAGTTATAATCTTTGTATTGTATATAATGGTTTAGCTGCCATTTATGCGGATCTAAAAAAATATGATTTAGTTGTTTCGTTTTTTAAACGAGCCTTAGATATAAGTAGAAATCAAAAAATTATTAAGGAAGTTTGTCATACACTAACTGAGAGCCTCAATTTCTTGTTGGAATTACAGGATGTAAAAAATGTAAAAAAGTGGAAGTCGTCTTGGACTAACTTTGGATATAATAGTCTTGAAGATATGCTTGACGAAGCTATGAATCTTGCTACTGCAAATGCATATGAAACCTATGAAATAACTTTATTAAAGGTAGGTAGTAAATGGTATAAAAAGAAGGCTGATTACGCTAAAGCATACAGCTATCAGGAGCGATATATAGTTCTTCAAGAAAAGTTATTTGATAGAGAAAAACTAGGAGAACTCGTTAAATTAAAAGCTCAATTTGATTTAACACAAAAAGAAAAAGAACTAGAATATCAGAAGAAAAGAGTATTGGAAGAACAAACGTCTAATGCTCAATTGAAAGAATTAAATACGGCGATTAATTCTCAGCAAGAACAATTAAAGTCGATTAACCTACGCTTAGGAAGGGAAATCGAAGAACGCAAAAAAATAGAAAAAGAACTAATCATGCGAAATGAAGAACTGCAACAGTTTGCTTATATAACGGCTCATAATTTGAGGGAACCTATTGCCAATATTACAGGATTACTCCAATTGTATAATAAAGATAATCCCACTGATGATTTTAATGCTACGGTTATAGAGAACTTATCTAAAGCAAGCTATAATATTGATGGACTTGTAAAAGATTTATATCAAATAGTAGCAGCGAAAAGCGGAATTGATGAAAAGATAATTGAAATAAATTTACCTGATTTTGTGGAAAAAATCAAGCAAAGTATTGCCCACAAAATTGAAGAAACAAATGCTATTATTGAAACCGATTTTTCAAAAGTAGAAACAATTTTTACCGTTAAAAGCTATCTCGAAAATATTTTTTATAACCTCATCACCAATTCTATTAAGTACCGTTTCAAAGGACGTAACCCACACATAAAAATCAGTACCTATGGAAGTCCCAACGACCTAATTGGTATTGTGTTCCAAGATAATGGAATGGGGATTGATTTACAGAAAAATCAAGACAAACTATTTGGCTTATTTAGTCGCTTTCACAATCATGTAAAAGGAACAGGATTGGGCTTGTATTTGGTTAAGTCGCAAGTAGATGCACTTGGAGGAAGCATTGGGGTGGCAAGTAAAGTAGGAGAAGGCACCATATTCCGATTAATGTTTAACCAAGGCTTTAGCAGCGATCATACAGGAAAATAAAGCAAATACCATACTGCCTATTTGTGTAATTAATGGCGTATCGGCCAGCATAATCAAACAAAAGAATACCAGAAAAGAAATAGCAAAAGTACCTAGCCACCAATCTGCTTTTTTGAGGATTGCCCATATCCAATAGACCTTCATAAATACGAAGGCAATCGCCCCAAAAATACCTGTACATAACCAAACAAACAATAACTGATTGTGCATATTAACTGCCACAGTCAACTCATGTTTTTCATAAATGGCTAACATCTCATCTTTATAATCTCCCGTCCCAACTCCCCAAATCGGATGTTCTTGAATCAGCATCCAATTGTAATACCAAGAGGTAAAACGTCGTAAACTCGTAAAGTGGTTGTAATTAAAATCTTTGTACTTATTTTTGGTCAACACATCAAGTTCAAAAAATAATTGACCATATCGATTTTGTAAGGTAGGAATTGTTTGGAAAGCCGTGTAGGGAAGCACAGTGCTACTAAACAGTAAAGTAAAAATGATAATTCCAATAGCTGCATACTTATTGGTCTTCTGTTTTAATATAGGATATAAATACCGACCACTGGCTGCCAAACCCCATATAAACAAGGCTCCTAATAGTCCCAATTGTCCACCACGCCCCCCTAATAACAAAGAGGCAGCAAATAATATAACAAGGCTCGTTATACTTGGTATACTAAAGCCCCTTCGGCTAAATAACCAACACTGTGCTAAAATGGCTAAAGCTATCAGGTAACTAAAGTTAAGACGATCTATAAAAGGACTGTAAAGTCCAAATAGTTCACGGTTAATACCATCATGATAAGGTTGTAGAATAGGGAAGGATTCCACAATTTGTTGCGAAGTACTGATAGGGAGGAAGTAAAAAATAAGGGTACAAATGCAGGCAATTACTGTTCCCAAAATATAGAAAGAAAGGTATGTTTCTAGTCTTTTAACAATCATTTTGCGATTGAGTAAGACAATAAAAGGAACAGTAATAAAACTATGTTGTACTAGTAACATGTCTACCCCCTTATTGATATTAGCAGTATGTGCCAAACCCAAGGAATAGGCAATGAGCAATAGCCCAATGATAGCAATGGCTTTATACTCTTTTACTAAGTTCAGAATATGCTCTCCTTTTAATTTGAAAAAGGAGAGAATAAGTATACTGATTATTGCAATAGAAGCTACCGCCTTAGAAATTGGGATAGCAACTAGTAGTACACATAGCAAAAAATGAATGACAGGGGTTAAATAAAATTGGATTGAGTGGTTGTTCTTCATGCTTCTAGTTCGGCGTTCACACTGGAGACAGTCTTGGGAAGTATACTAGTATAGACTAAAATCTGAGGGATTAGGTTGTCTAAGAGGCTGTCTTGATTTTAGTATCGGGCTTAGCAAAAGCATCTTTTTTGACCTAATTTCACCTTTTTTTCAGTCCGTAGCTCTGCTATGCACTTCAAAAAAGCCTATATTAGGTTAAAAAATCTAGCTTTTTCAGCTCCAATCCTAAAATCAAGACAGCCTCTAGTACTTCTCTAATAAAGCCATATAAAAACCATCATACCCCTCTTTATCCGGCCAACAGTGCTGTTCTTTCAACAAACGAAACTGATTTCCATACTGTTCTAAAAACCATTCGATCTGCTTTTCATTTTCAGAAGGGAGGATGCTACAAGTCGCGTACACCATTTTTCCACCTACCTTTAGCAAAGGGTAATAACGTTCTAAAATAGAACGTTGAAGCTCTTGTTTTTGCTTCAAATGTTTGGGTTTCAATTTCCACTTAGTATCTGGGTGGCGTTTCAATACGCCCAAACCAGAGCAGGGAACATCAAGTAGCAAGCGGTCGGCAGAGTCGAGCCACATTTCATAGCTTTTGGGAACACCCACTTTTTGAGCATGAATATTCATCGCACCACTTCGCATAGCCCGTTTGCGAAGGAGTTCTATTTTTTTGTTGGCTACATCAAAGGCGGTAATAGTCCCTTTGTTTTTCATCAACGCAGATAAGTGGAGTGTTTTGCCTCCTGCACCAGCACAAGCATCAATCACCCGCATTCCAGGCTCTACTTCCAAGAAAGGAGCTACCTTTTGAGAGGAGGCATCTTGTACCTCAAATAAGCCTGATTTAAACAAGGGGTTACGATACAAACTACCTGTTCCTCCAATTAGCAAGGCATCAGGAAAACCATCGATGGGGCTTACCTTTTTACCTTGTCGCTCTAGTTTTTGCATTAGTCCACCTCTACTTATTTTGAGGGTATTGGTACGTATAACAATGGGAGCTGGTTCATTGAGAGCTTTTAAAATAGTATCCCATCTTTCTCCGAGTTCATTGCTTCCTAGATCATCTAACCAGTCGGGAATAGACTGACGATATTTGCGAATAGTTTGTAGTTCTTCATGACGCGTAAGAATCGCAGCTTTATCTAAACCCTCAAATTCTTGCCAGTCGGGTAGGGAGATTTTTTGTAGGATAAACCAAGTGCCTATTAAATGGTAGAATTCTTTTTCGTGGAGCTTTTTACCTTCTAAATCGCAACTCGCACAAATAAGTCGCCACCAGCGTACCATATCATAGCTAGTCGAAGCAATAAAGTGTCGATCTCTTTTTCCCCATTTGGGATTGGTCAATAATTTTTGTCGAACTACTTTTTCGGCATACTCGTTTTTTACGAATATTTGGTGAAGGCATTCGGTGACTGCGCGGACGAGGTTGGGATATAGTTTCATTGGTGGAAATTGTGCGAAGTGCGAAGTGCGACGATCAACGTGTTATATCTAAATAAACATAGACTTTACACGTTAGTACGTAAATCATCGCACCTCGCACATTTCTCGCGTTATACATTTGCAAAAACGATTCATTACAAAATGTACCATGTATAATGAAGAGTAAAAGTACTTCCGTCGCACGTCGCACGTTCAATCGTCGCACGGTTATCGCGTGAGGGATAGTAGTGGTAGCTTGCCGTAGAGCCGTTGCGCGCAACGGCTGTACAGCAAGCTAGGGAGGCTTGTACTAGCAGGGCTGACGGAGGAAGACACTGCTAGTACTTTAGCCGAACTTGTTTGCTGCAAGGCAACTACAAACGGATAGCCCGACCCCAATTTCGTATATTTTTTATGCTCCCGCCAGCGTCCTCGCTGGTGGCATAAAAAATATACGAAATTGGGGGCACGCCAAGATAATTAATATTTAGCATATCCTGTTAAAGAACCATCAGGCTTAATGAGGTTGTTGATGCGAGTAAATGGAATAAAGACAGAAAAATCCCCTTGAGCATAGGAGGCAATTTCGTAGGTATTGTAGTAGAAATGTAGCCCATTAGGAGTAATGTAAAAGTTTTTGGTGAGTTTGAATTCTTCATCACTCACAAAAAAACCAATATCTTTTAAATCTTTGGATAGTGCTGCATCGTTTTGAACTTTGAGATCAGTAATAACTAATTTTTTCAACTTTTCTTCGTAATTAACAAGAATATCACTCAATTGTAGTGGTACTCCTTTTTGGAGGTCGTAGTTGATAAAACTCTTAAATTGATTGGGATGCGGCCCGCCCATATAGGAAAAAGTACTGAGCGAAGTACTTAGAATATTATTGTCATTCGTCCAAATTTGTGGACGTACTTCAATGGACCAGGTTCCTGTAGCAAAAAAGCGATCTCCTTCTTCATTGGCTGTTTGTATGATATCGGCAATGGCAAAGTTGGCGGCTTGCTCGATAGTTGTTGCTTTTGTCATCTTGTCTTCTGGAACCCAATCTTTTACGTATCGGAGTAGGTGATTTTGAATCGTATCATTAAAGGTTTCTCGAAGGCGTTTACTCACCTTAGAGGAGCTAATATGTGGGTAGATCATATCGAATTTCAAGCAGACTGCTTTTTTACAATCTTCTCCTCCTTTTTTCAGAAAATGTTTAATATCTAAAGGGGTTGTTCCTGCGGGATATTTTTCCTGTAGAATTACCGACTCATTGGCTTTGCTAGGTTTGGTACAAGTCCCTTTTATTGCTTCATTATTTACAAATTTTCCTTTAATTCGTTCTAGTTGGGCAGTCGGATTTTTGATGCCATGTGTTTCAAAATCACCAGTAATCATGATCTCATTAGAGGAGTTAATACTACTTTGGGTTGTGAAAGGAATCGTTTGTCCTGTTTGATGAAAGAAATAATTGCCATTCAAGCCTCTTTCTTTACGAATAAGGTGCAAGGTGAGCGATTCATTAGAGGCGGTATTTCCTTCGAGGCGTTTGTAAAAGTGTTCGTTGAGGTTTACAGGGGCTTCAACAATGGCCATTTCATTAGGAGGCTTATCTTTGGGTGAATCAGTACTTGTTTCTTTGCTAGAAGTACTATCTTGGCAAGCCGACCAGCAAAATAAACTAGCAACTAGTAGAAAGAAAAAGGCGGATTTTTTCATTGGGGTGTGGGTTTGATGATGAGATTTTTATTGTTACCCCCTCTTGATTTTTTTATAAGCATCTTGTAAGGTATTATCCATTTGGTGTATAATTGGATAAAAGCCATTACTACTCCACAGATGGCGAGCGATATGTGCTTTAATGCTTGTTTTAAGTTCTTCCTTGTCTCGTTGGAGGATATCAATATCGAGGCTGTCTACAGATTGACGGAGTGATTGTTGGAATTGTTTAAAGACAGTTTCATCTACTTGGTAATTTTTATTGAAATTGGAGAAAGAAGGGTAGTTGTGAAACTTTTGTTGGTTATTGCTAAAATACTCATACACAAACTCTGGGACAGAACGTCTTGCTCTGAGAGAGAATAATTCATTTTTGCTCGTATCAATAGGAATAAACACATCTGGAGTTACCCCACCACCACCATATACGAGGCGTCCTTCGCGTAAGGTGCGATACTGGAGGCTATCAGGAATTTTGGCAAAGGCACTATCAGCATCATATAATTCCCCATTTTTAAGACGTTTGTCAATTTCTTTATCATAGGCATCTGTTCCATTTTCATACGGTTTTTGGATACAGCGACCCGAAGGCGTATAATAACGGGCTACGGTGAGGCGTAAAGCACCTCCTGATCGAAGCTCGTCTTGTTCTTGTACCAAACCCTTCCCAAAAGAACGGCGTCCCATAATTGTCCCACGATCCCAATCCTGTACTGCTCCTGCAACAATCTCACTTGCTGAAGCAGAACCTTCATCAATTAAAATGACCAAATCACCTTCTTCAAATTTTCCTGCATATTTAGCTTTAAATTCGGTGCGTTTATGGTTTTTACCTTTCGTATACACCAGCAAATTGCCCCGTTCAATAAATTCATCCGCAATATTAACAGCAACATCCAAATAACCACCTGGATTTTGGCGCAAATCCAAAATCAATTTCTCCATTCCTCCCTCTATTAAGGTGTCTAATTTTTCTCGAATTTCATCATCGGTAGTCGCACTAAAACGATTCATTTTGATATAGCCCACTTGTGAATCTAACATATAAGCCACATCAATACTAACCAATGGAATTTTAGCCCTTTTGATTTTAAAATCGATTAATTTAGGAAATCCATTCCGATAAATACTCACTTTTACCTCCGTACCTCTTTTCCCCTTGAGTTTTTCCATGACCTGCTCATTGGTAATCTCAATTCCTGCCACCAAAGTATCTTCAATTTGGATAATTTTATCACCTGCCAAAATTCCAACTTTCTCCGAAGGTCCTCCAGCAATAGGAGCTACTACCATGATGGTATCTTTAACAATTGAAAACTCAACGCCAATGCCATCAAAATTTCCCTGCATATTTTCCTGCACTTTCGGTAAATCTTTTGCAGCAATATAACTTGAGTGTGGGTCTAATTCCTGCAAAGCCTCCTTTACCGCCACTTCCGCCAATTGGGCACTATTGACCGTATCCACATATTTCTCTTCCACATAATTAAATACTTCTTGTACCACCCCAATTGGGTTTTCAGGCGTTTCAGGAGCAAAACTAGGACGTATTTGTTGATTCATTTTAATGCCTAAAAGCATTCCAATACCTAGTACTAATGCAAATAAAAGAGGGAGGTAAACCTGTAATTTCTGTGGCTTCTCTGTGTTATTAAAACTCATGGTTACTCATTGATTTATTCCTATTTAAACAACATCTTTGATACCTTGTTTGTTTAATATGCTGGTAACTAACAAATGTAATAAATAATTCCTGCTTTTACTTAATAATGATGCTATTGGTAGTCGAAAGAATTAGCCGTATCTTTGCATTTGGGCGTGCCCTTTTTTCGACTCGCCCGTTCATGCGTCCACGCATGAACAGGCACGAGTCGAAAAAAGGTCGGGCTATCCGCTTGTAGTTGCCTCGTAGAAAAGGGTTCGGCTAATGCCTAGCAGTGTCTTCCTTCGTCAGCCCTGCTAGTCCAAGCCTCACTACTTTTCTACTTCAGCAAGCTACCACTACTATCCCTCACGCAAAACCAATGATTGAATGTGTGAATGAGCGAATGACTGAATAGTGGTACGCACAATTCATTCACTCAATCACTCATTCACTCAATCACTCATTATAGATTATGATCGAACTTCCATTAGTCAATAAAAATAAAAGAGAACGCAAACCACCTTGGTTACGTGTCAAACTTCCCGTAGGCAAAACCTACCGAGATGTACGCAAAATTGTAGATGAACATAAGCTTCATACAATTTGTGAGAGTGGAAACTGTCCAAATATGGGCGAATGTTGGGGAGCAGGTACAGCTACCTTTATGATATTGGGTAATGTGTGTACACGTTCTTGCTCTTTTTGTGCAGTAGCAACAGGACGACCGCCCGAATACGATGAGGACGAACCAAGACGAGTAGCAGAGGCAGTTAAATTGATGGGCGTGAAACATTGTGTGATCACCTCTGTTAATCGCGACGAACTCAAAGATGGTGGTGCAGCTATTTGGGCAGAAACAGTTCGTCAAGTGCGACTCCAAAGTCCTGGAACAACTCTCGAAACATTGATTCCCGATTTTAAAGCAAAATGGGATGCATTAGAGGTCGTTCTGGCAGAACGTCCAGAGGTGGTTTCTCACAATATGGAAACGGTGAAACGTTTGTATCGCCTAGTGCGTCCACAAGCACGTTACGAGCGAAGTTTAGAGCAAATCCAACGTACCCAAGCCTATGGTGGAATGCGGACTAAATCGGGTTTTATGGTGGGTTTAGGAGAAACAGAAGAGGAGGTCTACGAATTGATGGATCACTTAGTCGCTCATGGATGTGATATTGTAACGATTGGTCAGTATCTACAACCTACTAAACATCACCTCGAAGTAGCCGAGTTTGTACATCCTGACATCTTTGCCAAATACGAAGAGGTAGGTTTGCAAAAAGGATTTAAGTTTGTTGAAAGTGGACCTTTAGTTCGTTCTTCTTATCATGCGGAGCGGCATTTGATTTAGTAACTATCTAAGTCATCGTCGTAGACGACTCTAATGTGAACTTAGTGTTTCTTAATATCATGTAAGGTAAGAAGTATCTAATCATTCTTATGTTTCTTATATGCCTTATGTGGTTCGATATTAGAATGTTATGAAAAATATACTCATGTGCTGATAAAAAAAGCCCTGCAAAATAATATTTGCAGGGCTTTTCAATATATAGTAAGGATTGTAATTAAACTTTTAAGTTGTTAATTTTCATTCCTTCCAATTGCTTCTTATCCTCGTCAGATAATGGATTGCCAGAGCAATTCAATACCTTCAAATTTTTGAGGTGTGTAATCGGTTTGATGGAGTCAATAGCATGACCTGCTACATTGATATTTCGCAGATTTGTTAAGTAAACCAGTCCTTTTAAGTTGGTCAATTTAAAAGAAAGTTTGTTTTTACTAGTGCGGTAAAAACCGATACGTTCCGACTTCAAAATACTTTGAATACTGTCATCACTTACCTTAGTAGCTTTCTCTCCATTTCCAAGCACTACATTAAATGCCTTTTTCCATTCCGTATCAAGGCTATTCCACCATCCCTGTCTAAGTTCAGCTGTAGGTAATTGTAAGTCAGCAACATTTAATTTACTAGAAGCAGCCGCTTTTTTCTTAGTACTAGCTGCTTTCTTTTTGGTTGTACTAGCTGTTGCAGGTACTGCTTCTTCCTTCTTCTTTGTACTAGCTTTCTTTTTAGTGGTAGCCGTTTTCTTCGCCGCAGGTTGCGCTTTCTCTTTTGGAGTAGCCGTTTTCTTCGCCGCAGGTTGTACCTTCTCTTTTGGAGCCGTTGTTTTCTTCGCCGCAGGTTGCGCCTTCTCTTTTGGAGCCGTTGTTTTCTTTGCCGCAGGTTGCGCCTTCTCTTTTGGAGCAGTCGTTTTTTTCGCCGCAGGTTGTGCCTTCTCTTTTGGAGCAGTCGTTTTCTTCGCCGCAGGTTGTGCCTTCTCTTTTGGAGCAGTCGTTTTCTTCGCCGTAGGTTGTGCCTTCTCTTTTGGAGCAGTCGTTTTCTTCGCCATAGGTTGCGCCTTCTCTTTTGGAGCAGTCGTTTTCTTTACAGGTTGCGCCTTTTCTTTTGGAGCAGGAGCAGTCGTTTTTTTGGCCGTAGGCTTAGCCATTGTTGCTGGTTTCTCTTTAGGAGTCTCTGTTTGTTTAGCAGGTTTTTTCTTCAAATAAATAATTCCAGATGAAGTAGGCTTTTTACTTGTTTCCTTTTTAGGAGGAGTAACCGCTTTCTCCTTCTTAACAACAGGAGCTTTTTTTACTGGAGCCGCTGGTGCTTTCTCTGAAGGTTTAATGATAGCTGCTTTTTCATTTTTAGGCGGATTATCTTTCGCCTTATTATTTACTGGAGCTGCTTTTTCATTTTTAGGCGGATTATCTTTCGCCTTATTATTTACTGGAGCCGCTTTTTCATTTTTAGGCGGATTATCTTTCGCCTTATTATTTACTGGAGCCGCTTTTTCATTTTTAGGTGGATTATCTTTCGCCTTATTATTTACTGGAGCTACTTTTTCATTTTTAGAACTTCCGCTTTTAGGATTTACTAATTTTAAAGGCTCTTTTTTAGGCGCATTTGCATTTTTCTTATTAGATGCAGTTGATCTATCCTTTTGAGGTGCATTCTCTTTACGATTTTGGTCGTTAGATGTTCTTTTATTAGCACCTTGTTTTGGTTTGCCATTTAAATTAGCAGCTTTTCCATTCTGGTTATTGGTAGCTTTTCGGTTATTGTTAGGAGCTTGTTCTTTATTAGAAGTAGCTTTTCCATTCGTACTAGCTGCTTGTTGTTTATTTTGTGAACGATCTCTGTTGTCTTTAGAAGAAGACTCTTCACCAGCATTCGAACGATCTTTACGAGACCTTAGTTGTTGAATCGTATTTTCTTTTGATTTAACGACTTGCTCTAAGTTTTGAACTTTATCTTCTAATTTTTTGATTAAAAGTCCTGTTCTAGAAACACTAATTTCCTTTGCACAGGCTCCTTTACTGTTTTTGCCAATCACAAATTCAACAGGAAGTCCAATTTTAATATCTTCTTGTGATTCTTCTAAGAAGTAAGATTTGTAGAAAAATACTTTTTGATCAGTACCATTTACTTTAATGACTCCTAAAAGCTTTTGGTCATCATAAAGCTCCACCAATCCAGTATACATTTTTCCTTGTGCGGGAGCTTCTGTAGGAACAATTGATTGGGCGAACAAGCCCTTTTCATTTTCTCCTAATACAAATTCTACATTTTGTCCAACTCCCAATTCACGTTGTTGAAGAATAGAAGATTTGTGGAAAAATACATCTGTTTCGTAACTTATACGACCCCAGCCTTCATTTCCATTGAAGAAACGAATTTTTCCAAAGAACTTTTCTTGTTCTGGCTTAATCATTTCCACTAAGATATCGTACAACTCTTCCGTAGATTCCTTTAAAATAACATGTATGTCTAAGTCTGAAAGGATTAAGTGTTGGTTTCCTAAAACAGGAAGTACTTCTCCCATAAATAAACGTGTTGGAACAGCTTCTCTAGATTTCCATTTATACTTATCGTATTTAGGATCATTATAATTATCATTACTAATAACTGGAGCATTATAAGCATCTGCGAGTTCCAATACAAAGTCATCTGCTCGTTTACCTCCAGCAACTTGGTATATGAAATCTTTATTGGTTAGGAGTTTGCGGTAAATTTCCTTTTCATTTTCAGGAAGTTTATAATGCGTATTTGCATCAAAAACACAATAAAAAGATTTGCCTTTTTCACGTTTCAGTGCAATCATCAATTGAAGGAGAGCATTGAGAGAAGGGTAGGATGTGTCCTGCCAGTAACATATATTGGTTCCATCAACAAAATAAGTGTTGAAATTGGAGCTATAATCATTTGTATTAGCCATGATAAGTTTAAAGGTTTAAATTGAATAAGAACTGGCTAATTGAAAGTAGAAACCTAATTTAATTAAATGTTGATAAGTAAATTGGAAAAGGAAGGAAGATGAGAATAAGAGAGCTACAAAGAAAGTAGAAAAATAAATACAGAAACTTATATGCTATAAATTCCCTATAGAATAGTGTGTGAATGTATTATTGTTTACAATTAAGTAAAGACAATAATGTCAAATTCATAACTAGTGTTGTTCGTAAAGGACGCTGAATGAGTCCCTGTCCTATAAATGAGATCTATTATGTAAATCTAAGAAAGTGTATTCGATCAAAATAACTCAAAAGAAAACGCTTAACATCTTAGGGTTTATTTAAGGGGTTTATTCAGTGTTTACTTGATTCTATTTATATATTCAATGCTTAATTTCTTGTATCTCTACAATCGAACCAATATTAATTAAAATTAAAGTGTTTCGATTGTTGCTTATTAACTCATCTAGCTTACTTTTATTTACTCATTATCAATTAAATTCAATAAGCACAGTAAATAATAACAGCTGTGTTAATAAAACTAATTTGAATGGGTAACTTATTGTGTTAAAAGCAAAATATGACAAAATCAAGAAATTACTTTTTCAATAATGTTACATTCAAAATTTGGTGCAAAGATACATTAATTATTTCAAAAGTGAAAATCTTATCATTTAGGGGCTACTTGGTGATAGATAATTAAGGATCAAAAATCTTTCTTTTTATGGAATTTAAAAATTAAAGAAAGAGTTGTTATATTGGTTTTTCCGTTACATTATTAAACACATCTCACATGTATATTCTTCCACTACTTTTGGGGGACCAAAAATTTCACTTTTGTGAGTTAGAATCTGATGAACAAGTTCCATCAAAACCAACTGATAAACATGATTCTGCAAAAGGAATTCTAAGGGATGATTTCTTTCATCAAAATGTCCAAAGACCTATCAATACGAAGATTCCTACTTTTATTTTAGAACGGAAACGATCAGATGTTGTATTATTTCGAATGTTGGAAACAACCAAGTTTATTTGTAAAAGTAAGATAAGTAAGGATAAGGCATTATTTAAAGATATGCGTTTGACAATGGAGGTAAAACAACAAGATGTGTATATTACCTTTACCTACCACCGAGGAAGTGGACGTATGTATATTAAAGAATCTATTCAAAAAGCACGAACAGCCATTCAAAATGCGGGTTTAAGAATCGAAAATAACAAAAAAGAACTCGTATTATATGCCACCCCTTCCACTAGAGATAAGCACTTCCATATTCATTTTACCCTCCAAGACAACACGGAAAATCGTACATTCAAAGCTTCTTTTGCAACTCATTTAAGTGAAGCAGATCATATTTATGAAGCTGTTTTTGACTTTGGTTCTGAAGCCTCGCAAATTGCCTACAAACGATTGAGCGATCAAGACCTCGCCACGCGTGTTAGTTTATTTGATGTATTACGGGAACGATTTTTTAATCCCGTTTTTCCTGATTTTAATAATGTAGAAGATCACTATTTTTATCAAAATGATTCCGATCCCAAACTGTTTCGTTCTCGTTTTTTTATTCAAGCCAGTGATGCCGTTTATGAGCATAACATTACCCCGCTCAAAAAACCATTTGAAGATGGCGTGAATACACTTGTGAAAACGCTCTCCATTATGAATGAAACGGAGCAGAATCATTTTTTACTAGCCAATCTCAAGCTCTCCGAAATTGGAGATGTTAATCATTTTAGAGTGCGTCTCAATCAGGGAAGTGTAGAGTTTAAACGCCAATTAAAAGAGGAAGTATTTCGCTCGATTATCAATCAGTTTTTACACATTTTATTACGCGACATTCGGGATCATGAAGATATATTTACATCTGGCTTAATTGATCATTCTCAAGAAGAAAAAAAGCTGCGTATTACCCTCCTTGTTCCTAATATATATTCACAAGCACAGGTGTATAAGTTGGTGAATACCTTTCAGGAAGATGCCATGGACATCTTGAAACGGTATAATAAGGAATATACAATAGATGCCATTGAGATTCAAGCAATGTCGGAAAGTGATGCCTCTTTTTTAGGACTTTATCGCAATAAAGAACGACTAAAAGAAATAAAACCCAATGCCAATTACCTCATTATTGATGCGGGAAAAGGAACTACTGATTTGTCGATTATTCTGGCAGGAGGAATGCAAAATAATGAAGCACAACCTCGTTTTGCTAGTGTGTATAGAGATGGTTTTGCAGGAGCAGGAAATGCACTTACTTATGCTTTTTTAGAAACCATCGCTGCCTTAGTAATTGGACCCCAAAAAGCCCAAATTCAGCAATTTATTCGAGAGGTTTTCTTCTATGATAAGACTAAAAAACTAGCAACCGATCCACAGGATCGACTTCGTTTTATGGATCTTATGGAGCAACTAAAACGTAGGTACGAACAATCGGCTTATGCCACTATGCCACTTGCAGATTTACACCAAGTACATGCTGTCAAACGACCTAGTGATCGACTGCTTAATAACCCCGATATTAGTCTGCGAATGCTCAACTCTTTAATTGAAGATCACTTCGGCATACCTGGAAAAACCATAGGCGATTATTTTGGGATTATTGATCAAACGGTCAATCAAGTTGTAAACCAAATTGTTAAAATTGTTTACCTATCCAAAGAGACCGAATTTCAAAGCGCGCTCTTGACAGGAAGAGGCTTTTTATTCAAACCATTTGAACGAAAACTAAGCAATCGCTTAAAAACTGAATTTTTAGGAGACGGAGATAATAAGGTGATTTTTTATGGCAACACCTCGAAGACGGCATGTTTGTATGGACCTTATAATGCGAGGGAGGGAGTACATCGAAGTGCGAATTTGGTAGGTTTACCTATCCTCGAAATGGGAGTAGTGGAGTCTGGCATTTCCACATGGGCAAAGCATCTCCTCAAAAAACCATTTGGAAATTTCTTTGCTAATTCAATGTCAAAACAAGCAGAAAATATCTTATCTGATGAGTTTTATTTGCAAGGTCTTTATACCGATACGCCTATGATAAAAGGGACTCGACTCAATAATAACCTTGTAAGTGATGATGGCGAATACAATATCTTTTTTACAGGAAAAGAATTTATTGTTAGAACCGAAAATGACTTCTCGGAACTGTCTTTGATCAACAAATTTCGAGAGTCTCCTGATACAGATGAATTACTTTGGAAATCCTTGTTCCCAAATGTAAATACCAAAGGGGAAGTTTATGCGAGTGTTGTCGATAAAGACATAATGACAACGGCTACAAAATCGTTACTAGCAGGAGCGACTAAAACAGCCACTAACAATGCTACTTCTGCTGCTTCAAATACAAAAACAAATACAAGCAAAGAAGATATATTTAAGCCTAAAGAAAAATCAAGAGAAGACCTACTAAAGTTTGATAATCTTGACACGAAAGTGCCACCTGCAAAACGGACTAATAAAGAAGAAGAGCCTACCACCAATACATCTAATCACCAACAGCCAAGTCCTGAAAGCGATGAACCGACAACTATATTATATCCTCAACAAAAGACCCCTGTTGAAGAAACAGACGAATCCAAACCCAATGAAGAACAATCACCCTCAACTGACGAAGATAGCTGGAAAGATGACATCCTCGATGACCTCTTTTCTTAAGCTATGTTTCTTCCTATTTCTGCTCCTCTTATTTGCATTTCCAGTAAATCAAGGATGGGCACAAGGAACGACTAACAATAGTGCAAAAAAATATGACCATTGGGTACAACAACTTAATGGTAGGCTCATTGTGAATGCTCCTGCCCAAGCAGTTGATACCATTATCTATGATACGGGGGGAGAAGGTGAGTTGAATCAGCAGTATTTGAGTATCAAGGAAGATATATACAAAGCGCGGTTTGATTCACTGATTGGAAAACGCCTAAAACTAAGTAATGCCTTTTCAGAAGAATCAAGTACCTACTTGGATTTGGCTGATCAATCAGAAGGATGGAATGGGACATTTATTCCTGGAATTGTTGGTATTGATGTCGATACGAATGTAGAAGAGGAACAAGCCAAATGGTTAGCCAATCGCCCCAACTTGAGAGATTATATGCTCAATTTGTTGTTGTACGGACTCAATTCACATGGAGAAGATTTCTTTTTTATTAATGAGGATGGCTTAATTGGTTTTTCTAGTTTTGAAGAAACAGGTATTAGCCCTGCTCCTAAGACATCTACCAAAGAATTGGGACAAGGTCCTAAAGCCCAAAATCCGAGACCTGACAACCAACAAACAAGTAATAGAGGTGGCGGTTTTTTATGGAGTGATTCTATTACCTGGATTTTATTAGGATTATTAGCTCTAGCTATTCTAACACCTATTCTGCTCCACTTTTTGAGGCAAAAGAATACCCAAACAACCGTTGATAAAAAACACTACTTTAGAGCAACGAATCAATTAGCGACTGACCTTTATCAATACTTAAGTGGACCGCTTCATCAAAATGATAAAACAAAACTCGAAGCAAAATTAAGTGAACATGTAGAATCTCACAAACTAGGATTACTTACCGACTTGCGAGGAAAGTACTTAGCTAAATTAAATAATGAGGAAGAAACGAAGACACCAATTTTTGATAAACCAAGCCCTTCTCCAGAAACAATCAGTCCTGTCAATGTTGACTTAGTGGGGCTTGATATTGTCAATTATCTGAAGGAAGCGCAGGCGGCTCCTAGTGGGCTAAGTGATACACTTAAACAACAATTGGATGGGTTGAAAGCCGAGTGGAAGCTAGGGCATGTTGGGCAGGTAGAACCGCCACCCGTTAAGGTAGAAATGGAATTGACGGAAGCCCAAAAAGAAGCAATAGATATAGGGCAACAAGTTATTGATTTCCAAAAAGAAATGAGAACTGCCAACGAACATGTAGAAGGGGTTGTTTATGCGATTCAGACCTTGAAATTTATGGATAAAGTTGATCCAAAAGATTATGACCAATTAGTACAGCAAGTGGTGAGTAATCAATTGTTGAGCGATGCTCTAAAACATCTCATCAATGGAGAAATAGAACCAGAAGCATTGGAGGATTATTTGAAGAATCGCTCTATCCAACTATATGGTAAGTCCCTTCAAAACTCCTATATTCACCCACTTCAACAAATCGTTGCCAAAGCTCATCTTGCCGAAGATAATCAGGCTTATTTGCAACAACTACTCGAACGTTATCAGCCCTTTTTCAATCAGATTGAGGCGATGGAATTACCCTTACAAGAGGTACAAAAAGCATGGTTTTTCACTCATTTATTTGAATTAGCGTTTCACTTTTATTACTATGCTCAAGTGAGTAAAGTAGGTACTAAAAATGTGCTTCCTTTTGCCTACTGGAACTATGAAATGGTGAAGCAAAATCGAATTGTTACCGACTTGCAAGCTGATAAAGTAAAACGATACGACAAACATATAGCCCATCAATTGGTACACGTTATTCGGGCACTTGCTCAAAATGTGGGGATTCCGCAACTCGATCGTGTTTTGATTGATGGCTATCATTTTGATGAGGAAGGATTGAAGAAGTAATTATTGGGCGTGCCCCCATTTTTATTTTTTTCTGATGCTCCCGCCAGCGTCCTCGCTGGTGGCATCAGAAAAAATAAAAATGGGGTCGGGCTATCCATTTGTAGTTGGTTCACAGCTACTAGTTCAGCATAGTCCTAGCAGTGTCTTCCGTTGTCAGCCCTGCTAGTCCTTGCTTCACAAAGTAGCCGTTTCACCAAGCTACCATTTCTATCCCTCACGC
>JAHDHP010000415.1 GCA_020631245.1 Bacteroidota bacterium
ATGCACCCGATTATAATTTTCAATACTCCTACAAACACTATCAACCCATCGAATTTCCTAAAGAAATCCTCTCATTTACCGAAATCACTACTCTTAATCTTTCCAACTGTCGAATCGCAGCATTACCCAACGAAATTACCCAACTCGAAAACCTCCAAGAACTTAATATAAAGGGTAACTTTCTCCTTGATTTACCCGATACCCTGGGGCAATTAAAAAACCTCCGCAAACTCAATATTTCAAATAACGAGTTTAAAGAAATTCCAAGTGTTTTAAAAGATTGTTCACAATTAGAAGTGATCACCATCCGTAATAATCGCCAACAGTGGGAAGAAAAACCGTTTGACAAGATTCCAGTTGAGTTTAAACAGGCATTGCCTCATACTCAATTTGTTATATGATTAAAAGTTGTTGTGCTTTGGTGATACCGTTATTCCTCTACCTTCGTCCACAAATACGCCGAAATCGCCAAAGAAACTGTACAAATCACAAAAATGAAATTCTTATCAGGTATCCAGTTAATTAGAAGCCCAAATATACCACTCACAATAATCTGCGGAATAACTACCGACAGGTTAAAAATGCCCATATAATAACCCATCCGCTCCTGATCCACTTTTTCCGAAAAAATGGCAAAAGGAAGGCTAACCGTAGCGGCCCAACCAATACCCACAAAGATCATCTGTAAATACAAACTCAAAGCCGATTTGCCTACTAGTAAAATCACCAAATAAGCCAAAGCCATAATCCCAATACAAAGCGTATGCACCTTTACACGTCCTACTTGCTTCGCCAATGGTTCCAAAACCATTACAGGAAGAAGAAAACCCACCATATTCATCACCAAAAAAGCATAAGCAATAATCTTTCCCGTTGCCTCATCTGAACCTGGTGCAATCTTTTGAGAAATATAAGCGAAGATATACACAAACATCGTCTGCACACCTAACCAAGTAAAGGCATGTGCAATGTAAATCTTATTCAGTTCCGCTTGATTTTCAGCAGGTAGTTTATTGGCAGCAACACGAGCATTTGAGTCAGCCTGCAACACTTTCGGCTCCTCAATAAAAAAGGGAGGAATAAGCGAAAAAGCTAAAACCAAAAATACACTAAAGTAAATGAGAAAGTAATTACCCCACAAAGCCCCCAGAAAATAAGCCAATACCCCAAATGATCCCGAAATGGTTTGCATCCACGTATAACCCTTCGTCCGTTCATCTCCCTCTGGTGTCACATCCGCAATAATGGAGCGAGTTGGGTTAAAGCTGATATTAATGGCCAAATCAAGTGTTAAAGCAACCATCAAAGCTACAATCATTAAATTGCTGATTCCTAGTGCATTACCGACACTATCTAAATGTGGTAATAGAAGTAACATCAAGGCGGCAAGTGTTCCACCTATCAAAATAAAAGGACGCCGCCTACCACCCAAAAACCACACTCGATCACTTACAATCCCTACTGCTACTTGCCCAATCATTCCCGCCAATGGCCCCGCCAGCCACACAAACCCCACCTCATAAATTTCTAAGCCATACTTCGTACTCAACAACCAACTCAATGCCGCTATTTGTACCGACAAAGCAAAACCCATTGCCGTAGCTGGCAGGCTTAAAAGTGAATAGAAAAGCGAATTTCTTTGTTTTTGTATTTCAAGCATAATTGTTTTTTTGTCCATTAATTCTCGCACCTCAGTTCAGACAATCAATACCCCTCATCCTCCACACGCATCGTAAACAAGGCTGCAATAATAAAACAAACACCTCCTACAATAACCCCCATCAAGCGATTATTATCAAACACATAATTCATCACCAAACCAAAGCCCAAAGCTGCAATAATCTCTGGAATCACGATAAAGAAATTAAAAATCCCCATAAACACGCCCATCTTTTTTTCAGGAATCGCCCCCGCTAACATCGCATAAGGAAGCGACACAATACTCGTCCAAGCGATACCAACACCCGCCATCGAAAACAATAAAAGATACTTATTACCAATTACACTCACTGACAATAGACCAATAGCCCCTGCCAACAAACACAAAGCATGCGCGCGTTTACGACCTACTTGTTGCGCCAATTTAGGAAGGTAAAACGCAAATAAGAATGTTACCAACGAATAAAAGGCAAAGCACATACCGCCCCATTCAATCCCCTCTGCATATAATTTCGATTCCTGATCAACAGCCCCCAATACATTACGAGCCACTGCCACACCAAAATAAATCCACATACAAAATAAGCCCAACCACGTAAAAAACTGCACATAAGCCAACTGTTTCATCACCTTCGGCATATTCCCAATATTCCCTACAATCTCTTGAAAAGCAGCACCAATACCTCCTCCCTTCATCTTTTCTAACTTAAACCGCTGCAAATCTTCAGGTGGATATTCATCAGTCTTGAAAACGGTGTACATAATCGCCCCAAAAAAGGCTGCTGCACCAATATAAAAGGAATACTTCACCGAAGGAGGGATAACCCCTTCAGGAGCCGTATTCGCCACATTAAAAATATTACTCATGATCCAGGGAAGGGCAGAGGCAATCACCGCCCCAAGTCCAATAAATAAACTCTGCATCGTAAAACCCTGTGTCCGTTGTTCTTCAGGTAGTTTATCCGCTACAAAAGCACGAAACGGCTCCATACTCACATTAATTGATGCATCCAATATCCACAACAAACCCGCTGCCATCCAAAGCGTAGAGGAATTAGGCATTAAGATCAAGGCAATCGAACTAAGTATCGCTCCAATCATAAAATATGGGCGACGACGACCCCAACGCGGGTGCCAAGTGCGGTCACTCATATAACCTATAATCGGTTGTACCAATAATCCCGTCAGAGGGGCAGCCAACCAAAGGAGTGGGATTTGATCGGCTTCTGCGCCGAGATACTCATAAATAGCACTCATATTGGCCATCTGTAATCCCCATCCAAACTGGATGCCGAGAAAGCCGAAGCTCATATTCCAAATTTGCCAGAAATCTAGTTGAGGTTTTGACATGGTAGTAATGGTTATTTATGTTTTTTTATTTATATGGGCGTGTCCTTTCGTAGGTCTTTCAGAACTGGCGGATTCCGCCAGTCCTGAAAGACCTACGAAAGGTCGGGCTATTCGTTTGTAGTTGGCTCACAAAGGCTAGTGTCGCATAGTCCTAGTAGTGTCTTCCTTCGTCAGCCCTCCTAGTCCTTGCTACACAAAAGCCCTTGTTTCACCAAGCTACCACTACTATCCCTCACGCGGTAGACGATGAAACGATTGGCGATGAAACGTCCGACGGAGTTGCCGCCAGCGTCATCGCATACCTTTGCAAAAGCAAAGTATGGCAGAAAAAAGCATGTATAATGTGATATGAAAGTACATCAGCCAGAGGCTGT
>JAHDHP010000416.1 GCA_020631245.1 Bacteroidota bacterium
CCTTTGGGCACTAGCACCCTCATCACGCCCCATACCGCTTTTATCCCTCACGCGAACCCATGATTGGATGATTGGGTGATTTAATATCTGACAGCACTGACTCCGATAATGGCGGTGTTTTGTTGATATAAATTGAAGTCGGCAACAGTGACAGCGGCATCTAGATTAGCATCTCCTGCTACATATTCGTTGATGGTTGAAATTTGGGAATAGAAGAGATTGAAATCGCTGACCGTAATCACACCATTACCGTCGAAATCGCCTGCTCGCATTCCATACAAACCGCTCCCCTCTTCTAATTCGATGAGTTGATTGTTGCCTTGTACACTTTCTGATGTGGTAAAATCGTGTTGTAACACTCCATTTTCAACGGTAACTGGGGTTTTGCTTATCACATCTAGGTGGTTGCGATGGCGGATTAGGATGTAGTAACTTTCTCCTTCGGTGAGGTTATTGAAATAAAGTGGATAGGGACCTCTGGGGTTGATAATTTCGCCTTTGGAGGTGAGGAAGCCTATTTTAGAATTTATGTGATTGCCTTCGTTATCTCGTAGTTCAACCATGATCCAATCGACGGCTAATGGCGGAATTTGGTAATCAGAAACATTTTCATTTCCTGTATAATTCCAGGGGCTTTCTGTAAAAGGCGGACTTCCTCCTAATAGATTCCTCACATAAAAGAGGTTGTAGTCAATTTGTTGGTAATTGCCAAAACTGGAGTTCATTTGAGCTTGATTGAAATTGTAGGCTCCTTGTAGATATACTTTGGCTAGGAAGGTCGTTCGGTTATCGTCAACTGTCACACAATCTATTAGCCTTCTTGTTATAGATGTTCCTGCTTCTCCATAAAAGCCTTTTCTTATCATTCCCTTTTGGGTTGAAAAAACAAGGTCTTCTCCATTCCAAAATGCGGGATAATCTTGGCAATTCACTAGATCAGTAGGTCCCAAAAGGCTTCCATATAAGTTCATATAATTTTCTCCTGTTGTTTCGTTTGTTTTTTGTTGAATCGAAGTATACCATATTTCTGCCCATTCACTGGGTGTTTCACCGATCATTCCAATTCCATATAAGGAGAAATCTAACCAGGTTTGGTAGTATTTTGTATTAAAGGTGTAACTATTATTAGTGACACCACTAATGGTATCTATACCATCATAAGGCGAATATCTTATCTCTTCGAATGTCTCTTGTTTAGAAATGGTTAGTATATCATCGACTAGACTTATATTTGTAATGGAGTCGCTTCGCCAAGTGTACACTTTTTCTCCTAAAAAATACTCTTCAAATTCGTTGAACCAATAATAACGTTCTCCTACCTGATAATTAACGAAGTCGAGGAAGTTGAGTAGTTCTTTACCTTGCATGTTTCCTGCATTATCTTGATAGGCTGCTAATCTGATGATAGGGAATGACACTTTTCCGAAGTTTGTTGAATTTAATTCTGTAACAGGTAGAAAACTATATACACCATATTGTTTGCTTAGTTTTAGGCTTTGATTTCCATCGTATACACCAACCTGTTCGTTGTTTTGATAAAAGGTGAGTGAAAAATGCTTGACACTATCGAGTACATTTACCACTGAGTCTACTCCGACGAAGGTACAGGTCATGCGGATAAAAAAGTCATCTATGTGATGATCCATTACCTTTGAATCCCAATATTCTCCTAGCTTAGCATGTGGACGCCACCAGAGTGTATCTCCTTTGCCTTGGACTATTCGAGTCATTCCTACTCGATCTCCTCTTTCTATCAGTACATCATCAAAATGCGCTCCTGCTCTATTTACATGTATATCATCTAACAAATAAAGCCCTCCGTCATAACATGCTGATCCGAGGTGGTTTTCTTCCATGTATTGTCTCATAAAATAGTGAATACGGTCGTTGCCTTGTGTAACGATGGTATCGACATAATAGGGCGATAAACCATAGTTATCGGGATTATTTTTTTCAAAATAGCTAACTTGATCTTCGGGAAATAGCTCCCAATTGGCGGCAGTTAATTGGTTGGTAAAGCTTAAGAATAAGCACCAACAAAAACAGATGCACGTTTGACATTTCATAGGAATATTATTTATATAAAACTGATAACTAAGCATATTGACATGTATTACTCCACATTTCAGGGAGTATTAACCCACCCCCACCTCTCCGAGGAGGGGAGTTTTGCAGTGCGCAATAGATATAGTTTTGTGGAAAAACTTTTGTCCAAGTACTTATTACTAAATTAAGTGCTGTTTTGCAGAGTTGCCATTACATTTAATACCCATTGTTACTTTTTTTGTCTCACTGGCACAAACTAACTCACTCATTATCATATACATAGGCAAAAAAAAAGTTTCAAAAAAACGACTTTGTTATCAACTTTTTACCAACTTAGGCGTAGAAAACAGTATATTGAATTTTCAAACAATGGTAATTTGTTAAAATAAGTGTCATGAGTTTATTTAATGTATATCCTGTAGCAGTGCAGGTGAGTATTGCTGCTCCTATTGAACGGGTGTGGGAAGCCCTTACACAGGAGGCTACGGAATGGTGGCCGAAAGAGTTTTATATTGTTTCGAAGAGTCAGGCCTTTGTGATTGAACCCAAAATTGGTGGGCAGATGTATGAGGATGCGGGTAATGGCGAGGGCTTGATTTGGGCGCATGTATTGGGGGTGGATTCTCCTACCAAGATATTGTTAAGGGGCTATTTGAGTCCTGATTTTGGAGGTCCTGCTCAAACGTTTTTACGCTTGAGCTTGGAAGAGGAAGGGAATGGTAAAACTTCTTTTGTATTGAAAGAAACGGTATATGGTGCGGTGCAAGTGGATCAGGATAGTTCGCTGACGGAGGGTTGGAAGACGATTTTGGGGGCTTTGAAGGGGTATTTGGAATAATTAATTGTGCGAGGTGCGAAGTGCGACGATTGAACGATGAAACGATTGATGGTTAAATGGGAAGACGAAAATATAAATATATCATCTTTTGATCTGCTTATTTAGTTCTTCAGGACTAGGTAAACTACCTGCTAATTCTTGTGGTAAGGTTTTTCTAAACTCATATTCAGCAACACCCATAGGTTTCGAGGTTGTTCTTAGCGCATACTCTACTTCTAATGCATTCTTTTCGGCACATAAAATAATTCCAATGCTTGGATTTTCTTTGGGAAGTTTTACCTTTTCATCCAGTAATTCCAAGTAAAAATTCATTTTACCAGCAAACTCTGGCTTAAATGCTCCCATTTTTAGTTCGATAGCAACCAAGCAATTTAAGCGACGATGGAAAAACAACAAGTCTATTCGATACGTTTTATCTCCTAATGTTAATACATATTGACTACCCATAAAAGAAAAGCCATAGCCTAATTCCAATAAGAATTTTTGGATATGATCTA
>JAHDHP010000417.1 GCA_020631245.1 Bacteroidota bacterium
AAAACACAAAGAGCACAGAGAATAAACACGGAGGGCGCGGAGAGGGAACACGGAGTGCACAGAGAGGAAACACGGAGAACACAGAGGGCACAGAGATTTTGTAGGGGCGTACCCTTGTGGTCGCCTAGAGATAGGTTAAACCACAGATTACACAAATTAACACAGATTGTGTGTTTTTAGCGTAACGCCTATTCAGTCATTCACTAATTCATTCATTGTTTCGCGTGAGGGATAGTAGTGGTAGCTTGGCGAAACAGCCGCTTTGTGAAGTAATGACTAGCAGGGCTGACAGCGGAAGACACTGCTAGGCATATACTGAACTAGCGGGTGTGAGACAACTACAAACGGATAGCCCGACCTTTTCCTCCTCGTGCCTATTCATGCGTGGACGCATGAACGGGCGAGGAGGAAAAGGGCACGCCCAAAAAATGGATAAAATAAAAAGATGAAAAAACTAGATCGGTATATTATTCGAAAATTTTTAGGGACTTTCGTTGTCGCGATCCTATTATTTGCGGTATTAGCGATTGTCGTTGATTTTTCGGAGCATATTGATGATTTTTTGGAGAAGGAAGCCCCTCTTAGTCTCGTTTTCAGTCAGTATTATCTCAATTTCATTCCGCATATTCTATTTCTACTTTTTCACCTTTTTGTATTTATCTCTGTTATTTTCTTTACCTCCCAACTTGCTTACCGTTCGGAGATTGTGGCGATGCTTGCCAGTGGCATTAGTTTCTTTCGGATCATGTTGGTTCCCTACTTAATTTGTGCGTCGATACTGTTTGCGGTTCAGTTATTGGGCAATCATTTTTTGGTGCCTTATTCCAATCAAAATATGTTGGATTTTGAGTCTACTTATATGAAGAAGAAGACCAATTTTATTTTGCAGAATATCCACATGCAAATTGACACCAATACCTTTATTTATGCGTCTTCTTATAGGCGGCAAGATAGTAGTGTTCGAAAGTTTACCGTGGAACGTTTTAAGGAACAGGAGCTTAAAAGTAGGATGACTGCTACGGTGGCTAAATGGAAAAATCCGATTCAAAAATGGCAATTGACGGATTATACAATTCGGACGTTTGATGGGGTGAAGGAGACGCTCACGAAAGGAACCCGAAAAGATACGACCTTATTACTACATCCCTCTGATTTTAACCAAAATACAGATTACAAAGAAGCTTTATCAACGCCTGAGTTAATTACTTTTATTGAGAAAGAAAAGCTGAAAGGAAGTCCTTTTGTAGTGCATTATGAAATTGAAAAGCATCGTCGTACTGCCATTCCTTTTGCAACTTTTATTCTTACGTTTATTGGCTTTGGTGTAGCCTCGCGCAAGGTACGTGGTGGTATGGGGCTGCATTTATTGGTAGGAATTGGTATTAGTGCGACGTATATTCTCTTCCTCCAAATTTCGATGACCCTTGCTACTAATGCCAATTTCTCTCCTTTTTTAAGTGTTTGGATTCCTAATTTTATTTTTGTGTTTGTTTGTATTTATGTCTTGATTAAGGCTCCCAAATAAATAATAATTAAATCCCTTACATTACTTAATAATCTGAAATACTTTGTGTTATTTCGTGGAAAATAAAATAAATTTCCTTGAAAGATCACCTACATCTGCACTTTATTGTTCTTCTTTTTGGTTTTACTGCTATCTTGGGTAAGCTAATCAGCTTAGATGAGGTAGAGTTGGTGGTTTATCGAATGGGGCTGGCGGCACTAGGCATGTTGGGTATTTTGGCTATATCACGCACGAGTATTCAAGTAAAGCCGAAAGCCATGTTAATGATGATGGGAACGGGTGTATTGGTGGCACTTCATTGGATTACCTTTTTTGGTGCGGTAAAAGTATCAAATGTATCGGTTACATTGGGCTGTATGGCTAGTGCTACCTTGTTTACGAGTCTCCTCGAACCACTGTTTGAAAAACGGCGTATCTATTGGGTGGAGGTGTTGATTGGGTTGGTTATTATTGTTGGTTTGTATATCATTACGCAGTTCGCCTTTGAATACTATTGGGGCATTATCTACGCGCTTATTTCTGCCTTTTTGGCGAGTGTATTTGGGGTAATTAATCGACAATTTATTTTGCAGGGACATAAGGCTACGGTCATTTCTTTTTATGAAATGGTCGCTGGCTTTTCGATGATTCTTGTTTATTTAATGGCTACGGGTGGTTTTAAAACGCCTCCTCTTTCGCTTGATCAAATGGACTTGATTTACCTCCTTATCCTTGCTTGGATTTGCACGACTTACGCCTTTGTAGCATCCGCTTACCTCCTCAAACGATTGACTGCTTTTACGGTTTCACTTGCTATTAATATGGAACCTGTGTATGGTATCATATTAGCTTTGATCATTTTTGGTGATTCGGAGCGGATGCTGGATGGTTTTTATGTGGGTGCGCTGATTATTATTGGGGCGATTGTGGCGTATCCTTATTTGAGGAAGCGGTTTGTGAAAAACTTATGAAACAAGCGGCTTCACTAGAAGGAAACTTTAAATTGGATTTGATGTATTTAAATAAAACTCGTTCTCCTTCTGGAAATTCAGGCATTGTTTCGACCCAATCGTAGATGGTGTGATCAACTTCTTTTAATTGTGCTTTTGCACTTGTTGACCCTAAAAGGATCAACAAGCACAAAATGAACAGATTGCTCATCAATTAGGAGTCTAATTTAAAACGAACTGGTAAGGAAAATTTGACACGAACATGTTTACCACGCTGCTTACCTGGCTTCCAATTCGACATCGACTTTGCTACTCGTAAGGCTTCGACATCTAGCAATTCACTAACTCCTCGTTTCACATCAAACCCACTTAGACTACCATCTTTTTCGACAATAAATTGAACAACAACAAGACCCTCTACTTTATCTGCCTTCGCTTGCTCTGGATACTTCAAATTTGCGCCAAGGTACTCCATTAAAGCTTTGGTTCCTCCTGGGTATTCAGGCATTTCTTCAACCACCATAAATATTTCCTGATCTGAGATTGTGGAACTTGCTGGAAGCGGTTCTGGCTCTTCTACTACTTCTTCTTTCATGATAGCATCCTCTATATTGGTAGGAAGAGTTGACGCTTTTTTCTCATCGTCTTGTAGTTTGAATTTGATAGGCAGGGTAAACTCTACATCAACAGGCTTCCCTCTTTCTTTTCCAGGCGTCCAATCAGGCATTAATTTGACCACTCGCATCGCTTCTTCATCTAAGTCTTTTGTTTCTGAACTACGTTTCACAACTATTTGGTCAATTTTTCCTGTTTTTCGTATCACATACCCCACAAAGACGGTTCCTTCCTTACCAGCAGCTTTTGCCGATTTGGGATATTGAATATTATCCGCTAAAAACTTGAACATC
>JAHDHP010000418.1 GCA_020631245.1 Bacteroidota bacterium
TGTCTTTTGCACCTATATTTCAGCTTTTTTTCGTCCCATAGCTTCCAGCTATGAAACGCAAAAAGAGCCTCATCTAGGCACAAAATCCATCATTTTCAGCTTCAAACTTCCCACACAATACCTACTCACACCTAGCAGTGTCTTCCGCTGTCAGCCCTGCTAGGTGAAGCGTCACTACCTTTCTATTTCGCCAAGCTACCGCTACTATCCCTCACGCAGAACCATGATTGGATGACGGGATGACTGTATGATTGGATGATTGGATGGCGTTACGCGCTCATTATATTACGCTGTTTTGTTAACTTCATAGGGCCCCTATTTCCAATTTATTGGGAAAGGGGCTTTTTTTTGATGACTGGGGTGACGGGATGATTGAATGACGGGGTGATTGGGTGCGTAACGCCCATCCAATCATCCCGTCACCCAATCATCCAATCATGGTTCCGCGTGAGGGATAGCAGTGATAGCTTGGCGAAATAGAAACATGGAGAGGCTTGCTGAAGGGTGGCTGAACGACGGAGTGAAGACACCCTGAAGCCTAGCCGAACCTGTTGTCTATGAGCCAACTATAAACGGATAGCCCGACCCCATTTTTGCCCATCAACCTGTCAGGTTTTTGGAGAGTGCTATCAATACGCATTTACGTAATTCCTTCAACCTGACAGGTTTAGATGGGCAAAAATGGGGGCACGCCCAAATAATACTTCAATTATAAAAACAAAAGCCCAGACCATTCATTTTGAATAGTCTAGGCTTCTTAATGACCGAAGGTCTTTTTTAAAAGAATTTTTACTTAGTCCCAACTAAGATCCTCTTCCTCTTCCTCCTCTTCTTCTTCTCCTGCCTCCTCTTCCTCCTCTTCCTCGTCATCTGATGCAGTTTCTCCTTGATTTTGATTTCCTGCATAGTTGTCATCATCATAATCTCGGCTATACATGTCGAAATCATAATCAGGAAGTAATTCAGTTTTTACATGATCGAGGGTTTCTTGCAAAGCAGCTAAAAACTTGTTGAAATCCTCTTTGTAGATGTGTAATTTGTGACGCTCGTAGCCATTGTCATCAAATCTTCTCTTACTTTCGGTAATGGTCAAAAAATAATCATTCCCTCTTGTGGTGCGAACATCAAAAAAGTATGTTCTGCGCTTTCCTGCACGTACTCTTTTCGAGTAAACGCCATTGTTAAACTTATTATCTTGCTCCACGTTTAAAAACTTTTTGTTATAAAAAAGAAATATTTTGTGTAAAATTATTCATTTAAAGCGAAATAAAAAATTACAGGCTAACTTTTTTGTCTTCTAATCGTTGTTTTTGGTATAGTTCGTAATAAAAACCTTGCTGACGCATTAAATCTTCGTGTTTTCCTTCCTCGACTAGCTCCCCATCTTCCAATACAATGATCTTATCAAACTGTAAAAGTGAAAAAATACGATGGGTAATAATAATCGCTGTTTTATCTGCCAAATAACTATTTAGATGTCCAATAATACGTTGTTCGGTATCTGCATCTACGGCCGACAAACAGTCATCAAAAAGTAAGATGGCGGGATCTTTTATCAAAGCTCTTGCCAATGAAATACGTTGTTTTTGTCCACCAGATAAAGTCACGCCTCGCTCCCCTACAATGGTGTCAAATTGTTCGGGTAATTGTTCAATGTCTTTCAACACAACTGCTTGATCTGCAGCCGTTCGCACTGCTTCTTTATCTGCCGATTCCTTCCCAAAACGAATATTATTATACACGGTATCCGAAAACAAAAAGACATCTTGTGGTACAAAACCTACCTGATCACGAATCGCATGAAGATTTAGTTTCCGCACGTCTACTCCATCCATTTTTACAGCTCCATCTTGAGGATCATATTTACGTACCAACAAATCGGCAAGGGTAGATTTACCTGATCCTGTTCGTCCAATCACCGCCATTTTCTCACCTGGTTTCAAGCTAAAAGATACCTTTTTCAAAGCATGAATACCTGTATCTGGATAGGTAAAATCAACTTGATCAAATTCGAGTCCTCCCTTGAGTTCTAAGGGGTCATTGGTAGGAGAAGTAATATCTGGTTCTTCTTCCAAAAACTCATTTATTCGCTTTTGAGAGGCAGAGGCTCGCTGTATAATCGACGCCACCCAACCGATAGAGGTAACGGGCCAAGTGAGCATATTTACATAAATAACAAATTCTGCAATATTTCCTGAGCTTATATGCCCATTAATCACTTGCCAACCTCCAATATAAATCGTAAGAATCGTACTAGCTCCAATGAGAGTCAACATCAAGGGAAAAAACATCGCTTGTACACGTGCCAAATGGAGCGATTTCACCTTATACGACTCACACTCCTCCTCGAATAACTGGGTGGTATTTTTTTCTTGGGAATAGGCTTTTAGTACGCGTATACCTGCGAAGGATTCCTGCGCCACATTCGTCAACTCCGACAATTGCTCTTGGATAATTTTACTCCTTTTATTAATCAAATTGTTGACATAATAAATAGAAATAGCGAGTAGTGGCAAAGGCAAAAGGACGTAAAAGGTAAGGGTGGTATTGACGCGCAACATGGTTCCTACTACTATAACAATGAGTGTTACTAGATTGATTCCATACATGACTGCTGGACCTAGAAACATCCGTACTTGTGACACATCTTCGGTAATACGCGACATCATATCGCCTGTACGGTGTCGCTTATAAAACGCGGTGCTGAGTTTTTGATAATGCTGGTAAATATCGTTTCGCAGGTCATATTCAATATGTCGCGACATCACGATGATGGTTTGGCGCATAAAGAACATGAAGATGCCTTTGAAGATGGCGAGTACCAAAACGGCTATTCCAAAAAAGAGGAGGGCACTACTAAAAATACTGTAAAAGTAGGGTTGTAGATCGAAGCCATTGTAGAGGCGAAAATAGGTAATATTATCCTTTACCAAATCAAAGGCGTAGCGTATGATTTGTGGTGGCAGTACCCCAAAGATATTGGAGCAGATGACGAATATCATCCCAAAAAACAGGAGTAATTTGTAGTTGAGAAAGTATTTATTGAGATATGCCAATGGCTTCATAAACGACGAATTGGGTGGAAATGATTTACAATTCCTTTTCAAGTGTTACTCTATAATCTAAAAGTTCGCCTCTTTGTTCAAAATCAGTGATACTAAATCCGTTTTTAAGAGCAAAAATAAGCATCGACTTAAAGCGATTACGGGTACGAAAATAAACGTGGGTATAGCCTTGCTCCTTCGCCCATTGTTCTTGATAATCAGCTAATTGCTTGGCGACCTGTTCTTTTCGATAGACGGGTAAAACCGCACCTAACCAACTATAAAA
>JAHDHP010000419.1 GCA_020631245.1 Bacteroidota bacterium
TTTTTTGGCACCATATTCGCAATTGCTTATTTGTCACGTAAATGTCAATATTAAATTGAATCATATGATACGGAAAGCACTTTTGTCAATCATGCTTATTTGCCTCACCAATATAGCCGTACAAGCTTGTAGTTGTATAGGTAATAATGAGTTTTGTTCTACTATTACCAACAATCCACCTGATGTTATTGTCATGGGAGTAAAAGTAGGAAGTGTGTTGCACGGAATGGAATTTCAAATAATCGACCAATTGGCAGGACCCAGTCAACCCGATACGATCAATGTATGGGGAGATACAGGCGCACTTTGTCGAGCAGGCTTTGGAGGATTAACAGCGACCGATACCGTCATCTTGGCTTTACATTACACAACCTATATGGGAAATAACCCAGGTTTTGGAGGAACACCAGGCAGCGAGCAAGCAGGTGATTTTGAAATGAGTATATGTGGTACTTTTGGTTTGTCCATCAACAATGGCAACGTACAAGCGGGTACTGGTAGAACCATTTTTAATGGGCAAAACAGTATGACTTACAGTGATTTTATCAATACCTTATCAGTAGCACCATGTAAGCCAGCCATGCGCGTCAAATTAAGAGCCATGTTACAAGGGCCATATGATGCCAATATTGGGCAAATGTCAAATAAACTCAATGATGGAGGATGGCTTCCTAAGAGTCAACCATTTTCAGGTGCTCCTTGGAATTATACCGATTCATTTCTCTTATCTCAAATCCCAACAAATGTAGTCGATTGGGTCTATGTTCGCATTGCCGACAAATTGGATAAATCAATCATTATAGACGAAGCAGTTGGTTTTATCCGCCAAGATGGAAGTATTATTGGCGTAGATGCTAATATGACACTAGCAACACCTATGTTTCCAGGGTCACTTCCTTTAGCAGTCGATCTACAAGGACTACGCTTTTATAATATCGATCCTAATGAAGAGTATTATATCTATTTACATACCTTCAATCATCTGGCAGTAATGCCGCCCGCTCCCGTACAACTAATACAAATTCCAGCAGATACCAATGCTGTACATTATGATTACGATTTCACATTAGGTACGCAACAGTCCGAGGGAGCCAATCAAATGATTATGTCTTCCGATGGTTTATACAGCCTATTACGAGCAGGCGATATCGACCACAATGGCAGTATCACCATCAGCGATTTCAATTTTTATATTTCACAAACCTCTTTCATGTCTGGCTACTACGAAAGCGATCTCAATCGCAATGGTGCTGTTACCATCCACGATTTCAATCTTTTTTATTCCAATTTAGGAATCATCGGAGCTAGTCCTATTCGCTATTAATCTAATCATCAAATACGATGGGCGTGCCCAAGCCGCAATACTACCACTGTCATGCCCGTTCATGCGTCCTCGCATGAACACCAAGCCAACACATGCGTCCTCGCATGAAACGAGCAAGCAATGGTAGTACTGCGGCTTGGTCGGGCTTTCGGCTCATAGTTGGTTCATAGCCACCAATTCGGCTATATCGCCTAGCAGTGTCTTCCGCTGTCAGCCCTGCTAGTCGAAGCCTCATAAGGTGTCTATTTCACCAAGCTACCACCTCTATCCCTCACGCAAAAAATCGTGCGATGTACTATGTGCGAAGATTTTCTTATTATTTCTTCAAAATTATTTGGAAAATCGAAAAGATCAGCCTTACCTTCTAAATTCTTTCGCACCTCACACCTCATTTATTTTTCAAAAAAACTTCCCTTTTCAAAAACTCTTTTCATAACAAGGGCGTTAATAAACAACTCGACCTAAACAATATGAGAAACTTATTGCTATGCTTTATTTTTAGTACCCTATTTTGCGCTTGTCAATCGTCTCCTGTAAACGACAAGCCAATTGAAAATAAGGTACAAGAAGATATTAACGCCTTGGATCAGTTAATTCAATTACAGATCCAACCTATAAGGGTAAACTTTGTCTCCAGAAAGGCGATACAAGGTGACGGAAGTCGCCTCGCCGTCGGTCCTACCGACTACGTGCTAGAAGCCATCCTTTACTATAGCCCCGAAGATTTTAAAATTATCGAGGATAAAAGTAAGTATTGGGCTTCTAGTTCGCCTTTCTCCAAAAATCAATATAATTTTTCTTGGCTTAATGAATCAGAACAGCAAGCCGTTAAGTATTTTTCAGGTGCACAATGCACGCCTTCCTTTTATGCCAAGCAATCACTCAAACACGGTGGCTTCCTCGTACTAGAAGATATAAATGCCGTAGCTCTCTCCTTGAGTACCATGTAATGTGATAACACTATTTGCTTGAATTATTACATCTAGCTCCTCAAAATAAACAAGTTATAAAACATAACAATGCGGTTTTTTTCTTAAATTAGTGTTATTATATAATAAAGAAAAAACAATGAACCGTTATTGCACTCCCTTCTTTTTGGTTTTTGTTGCTCTATTGACATTTGCAAACCAATCAACCGCGCAAAACATTGCCGAACGTAAGATTATCATTACGGATGTAAATGAAACAGAAGTCATTCGAAAAGATACTACAGTTTCCATACACGCCAATGTAGATCATGTTTTAACCCAAATGGGCTATGATCCTTTAACTATTGCTCTTGCCTCTGGTACCAAAGTGGGGCGTAAAATTACCATAGAAACAACTGAAGTAAGTGTAAGAGATGCTAATTTACAAGTAAATAATACTCCTTCCTTTTCAGGCCGTACCTCCGAAGAAATTATGGAACTCCTCGATATGGTCAATGAGGAAGCCTTTTATATTGATTCTTCACAGTTAAATGTAATCACAGAAGTCTTACCTGAAATTATTTTATCTCCCGCCAAATCACATACCTTCTCCTATGGCATCGAAGATTTTCAAGATGAATTTCCAATTTTAAAAGTAACCGTTGCAGAGTTGGATCCTGACCAACTAATCGCTTTAAAGCTTATTCGAGATACCAAAGAAGATGTGCTCAATATCTCCAATTTTAGAGTAAAACCAGATTATACACAAGATAAGTACCGACTGAGCTTCAATCATTTTGGAGCTGGTAAAACCTATATGCGTATCTATGATAGTAAGGACTTATCATTGTTGTACGATGAGTTTCTACCAGGTAATCACTTCGATTATCTAATTGACTTTATGAAAATTGATACCAAAAAGCGGTTTGTGGTAGTTTGTGAACGGAATGATCAGTTTTTTGCGCGTAGTGTGGAATTGCATTAACGGTTAAACGGTTGAACGATTTACGGTTGAACGATTCACGGTTAAACGGTTGAACGATTCACGGTTAAACGGTTGAACGATTCACGGTTAAACG
>JAHDHP010000040.1 GCA_020631245.1 Bacteroidota bacterium
GGATACGCCCAAAAAAATAGTAGTAGCAAAAATACAAAAGCAGCAATGATAAGGAAGCTCCTTATATTGCTGCTTTTGCTTTTACCAAAAATGTAAAAACTTATTTTGTTCTGGGCTGATTAAGCATATATAAGGCAATACCCATAGCGATAATCGCAGGAACAACGATGGTTAATGCGTAAAAAATCATGTCTACAATCTATTTAGTGATTAAGTTCGATAGAAAATCTAGTGCAAAGATAACAAAGAAATAAGTAAATAGCCAGTTTAAATACGACCATTACTTACTATCAAGACTATCTATTAATTACCTGCTGGTTTTGGAGCTGGTCTAGCAGTAGAATCTGCAGGTGTAGGAGCCGCTGCTGCTGGGGCAGGAGGCGGTGCAATAGGTTTGGGTGGTGCTGCTTTACGTCCTTTATATAAATGTTCATTAGTGAATTTGCTAGGATCTACTGCTTCGATTTTACCTTCTTCGCTAGTGGTATAAGCGATTGTTTTAGAGGCACGAAAGTAGAATAATCCTAATAACAGAAGGATCACAACGGCTGGGACAGCAAAATTGGCGATACGCATATGTATAGTTAATGGTAAAGGTAAATAGAGTGCAAATGTACTAAATAGTCTAGCTTTACACCTTTATTCTCTTCAAAATTTACACCTGAATGCAAAAAAGGGTTCATATAAGTGTAAAAATAAAAAAAGGGGATGCAAATAGCACCCCCTTTTTTCATCTTCATTTACCTTGAAAGGTAATATTATTCATACACACTCTTCAATTTTACTTTTACTTCCATTTCCTCATTATCTCGTTTCAATTTGATATTAAGCATATCACCAGGTCGATAGCGGCTCACAATTTCTTGTAATTCGGCAGAAGTATTGATATTCAACTGTTCTACTTCTATAATGACATCACCCATTTCAATTCCTCCTTCATCTGCCGCACTATTAGGTGTTACCTTAGAAATAAAAACACCACTTGCATTATCGAAACCTTCAGCATCGGCAATTTCACTATCTACATCCATGATACCAACACCTAAATACCCTCGTTTTACTTCTCCAAACTTCAAAATATCTTCCACTACTTTCTTTACCACATTGACAGGAAGTGCAAAGGAATAACCTGTATAGTAGCCTGTAGGAGTTGCAATAGCAGTATTGACACCAATTAACTGTCCACGAAGGTTTACTAAAGCCCCTCCACTATTCCCAGGGTTGACAGCAGCATCTGTTTGAATAAATGATTCAATAGCTAACTGATCAGGAGAAATCCCAATTTTACGAGCTTTGGCACTTACAATACCAGTTGTAACAGTAGAAGATAGGTTGAATGGATTTCCAACTGCAACGACCCATTCTCCAACTTTGAGTACATCTGAGTTGCCATAATTGATATAGGGCAAGTTGGTCTCATTAATTTTGAGAACGGCAAGGTCAGTGTGTTTATCAGTACCAACAACACTAGCCGTAAAAGAACGACGATCTTGTAAGGTCACCGATATTTTGGTAGCGTCTTCAATAACGTGTTTATTGGTAACGATATATCCTTCTTGACTAAGAATAACACCAGAGCCTGATGAGGTACTGCGACTGCCTTCTTCCATATCTCCACCAAAAAAATCAAAAGGTGAAGGCGATTTGGCACTACCATTTGTTTTTGTTTTGATATGAACAACAGTAGGAGTTACCGTTTCGGCAACGGTACTAAAGTCGGCCATAGGAACAGTAACAGTCGCATTGGTAGAAGAGGATTCATTGAGTTGTTGAGGACTAGTAGACTGATTAGGGAAGTTTTGCATGTATTTATTGGCAGAAACAGGCTGAAAAGAAACAGGAGAAAGTCCTTTTTCAGGTGTATCATGAAATAATTCATACAAAACCACACTACTAAATCCGACTAATAGGGTGCCTAGGAAAAAAGAAAGTAGTTGTTTCATGTATTATTTTTTTGGGATTCGTTCTTTAGTAACATTACCTTCACAAATTGGACTAGTCGGGTTCTTTCTACGAATCCAATCAATTGGTTGTTATCCCGTACAGGAAGTATATCAGCTCCTGTTGTTTGTAGTTGCCGATAGCCTTCAGTTGCAGGAAGATGAGGGCTTAAATATGATTGGAGTTTCTGTATATAGGCTGTTATAGAAGTATCAGTATTAATTGATTTATTGTTGAGGGCACGCATAATATCACGCTCACTAAGCGTTCCAACAATTTCTGTATCAGCCATCACAAGGAAGTTTTTATCCTTTCCTTGTGCTAAAATCGTACTAATTTCACTTAGTTTAGTATGTTGATCTACCGCTTGTAGATCGTTTCGCATTATATCTTTTACCGAATAAGGAGCCAATGCACTATCTACACGAACCATTCGCTCTTCACTACCAGCAGCAAAAATGACAAAAAGCCCAATAAAGGCTAAAAATGGATTGACATTCCAAAAAATGCTTGCGAGTATAAATCCGATAGCAATAGCTTGTCCTATTTTTACTGCTATTTGGGTCGCTTTCAAACGAGTCATTTTCATCGCCAACAAAGAACGTAATACTCTTCCACCATCCATTGGAAAGGCAGGAATAGCATTAAAAGCAACTAGAATGCCATTGGCTGCCATTAAGGTGAAAAAGAAATAAGTGACTTCATTTTCTAAGAATAATGGGCCTAGTGACATGATTCTTAATGCAATATAACCAATTGCTAATAGGATTGCAAGAACTACAATGATAATAACATTGACTAGAGGACCTGCAACAGCTACAATTAATTCTTGTTTGGGCTTTTCAGGCATCCATTCTAGTTGCGCAACACCGCCTATTGGAAGTAAGATAATATTGCTAGTAGGAATGCCATAACGTCGAGCAGCTAATGCATGACCTAATTCGTGCAATAACACACAGCCAAAGATACAAGCAACCAAAATAAATAAGACTATGGTTTCGCCTAATGGGTAACTCTCAGTGTAGGCAATATATAATAACCACGGTATAAGCAAGGCAAATGACCAGTGTACAAAGACATCAATTCCTGATAATTTACCTAGCTGAAGAGATTTATTCATTGTTAATGGATAAGTGAGAAGACCGTTTATCTGATGGACAATGATGGATAGGAATAAACAACACTATTAACAATAACGAATAAAATAAGCATAATGTTCTATAAATTTATTGTCATTGTTTTATGATAATGAATAAAATGTTTGTTGAACTAATAATAAACGCCGATATTGCATTATCTTTTTTACGTATTTGACAGCACCTTTATATTAATTCTTTATTAAACACTCAACCAATGAAAGCCTTATACTTTTTACAAGTAATAATGCTGCTATTGCTATGTATTAGCGTACACGCAGCCCAACTCACACCTTTGTCTTTTACAGAACAAGTATTAGGTTGTGAACAGATTATTGAAGGGGTCATTCAAGAAAAAGAATTTTTTTACCACGATACGTATAATGATATTTTTACGCGTTATACGGTGCAGGTTACAACCTCTTTTAAAGGAGATGCTATTCCCAAAGAATTATCCTTTATAAGCAGAGGTGGTATTTTAAATGATGAAATAACCCTCGTCTGCCCTAGCTTCACCGCAGCTATTGGACAAAAAGGCTTATTCTTTTTCCAAAAAAATGGGGCAGGTGAATGGATCTTGTTCAATGGAGAACAAAGTTTTATTAGCTATGCCCAAATGAATGGATTAGCTATCAGAGCATCCTATCACCAACAAATGGCTGAATTGCTTCCCGATGCCAATTTTCAGGAGCTGCAAACTTGGAATAAGTTAACCACAATACCCAAAAGCAGTTCGGCAATTCAAATTACCGACTTTGCACCCAAAGTAGTGCGGGCAGGACAAAGAGAACAAATAACTATTACAGGCAGTGGATTTGGAAATAATCCTGGCATCCTAGCTTTTCATACACCAGATGCCGAACAAACAGGTTTTATACCCGTAAGTAGCCCCTACATCATTTCTTGGTCGGATACACAAATTAAAGCCTATGTTCCAGGTTCATCGGGGATTGGTACAGGAGCTGGTACAGGAAGCATTTATATTCAAAATACTAGTGGAGAAAATGTAGCCTCTAGTGAATCCCTAACCGTTATTTCTAATAAACTAGAAATTGAATTGCAATCGGTTCCTTTAGTAAATCAAAATGGAAATGGAGGGATTACGATGCAATACAATAATAACTTTGCCGCCAACTCTCAAGCAGTAGCTGCTTTTGAACGGGCTTTAGATACTTGGAGATGCCAAGTAGGATTTAACTTAGAAATTGGTTCGAATACTTCTGTACAATGTGATACGAAAGATGATGGAGTTAATGTCATTAACTTCGACGGTAATTGTACAGGCATCCCAAGTGCGGGACTCACCTCTATTCGATTTACTATTTGTGGTACTACTGGAGATATTTTCTTCAAAGAAGCCGATATGTTATTAAATCAAGGGGTAGATTGGCATTATGGTACAGGTACTTTGACTGGTTCTCAATTAGATTTTGAATCCACTATCTTGCATGAACTAGGGCATTTATTTGGTTTATGGCATGTACTAGATGAGCAAAGCATTATGAATCCTGAATTACAAACAGGAACTACTCGAAGAGGAATGGATGATGATTCACGGGATGTTGCCTTACTAATTGCCCAAGAAAGTACACAAGGAACAACTTGTGGAACTGACTATCCAACAGGAATGACCCTACTCAATTTGAGTGCTCCTCAAGTCACTACTTCCATAACCAGCAATGCACTTTGTGGAATGCCAACAGGAAGTATTACCGCAAATGTAACAGGCGGAACCTCTTATTTGTGGAGTAATGGTACAACAGGAAACAGCGTTTCAAATCTCGCAGCGGGAACATATAGCCTCACTGTTTCAAATAATAGTGGCTGTTCTACTATTAAAGAAGGAATTGTAATAGCAGATGAAACAGGACCCGAAAGTATCAACCTAATACCTACCAATGCCACTTGTGGGAATAATAATGGTCAAATTACCGCCAATGTAACAGGTGGTCAAATGCCTTATTCGTACCTGTGGAGTAATGGGGCTACTACAGCAAGTATCAATAATGTGGGCGAAGGAAGTTACACCGTTACCGTAACCGATGCGAACGATTGTAAAATCCAAAATGTTACTACCATTGGTAACCTAGTAATAACGAGCATCGACCTTGATGATTCCACTGCGACTTGTGGAATGGCAAATGGAGCTGCCGTTGTTACCAATGTAATAGGTGGACAAGCACCTTATACCTACGATTGGAGTAATGGAGACGAAGGTAATACAGCTTTTAACTTAGGAGTTGGAACATATACAGTGACTGTTACTGATGCCAATACTTGTACTTTTAATAAGTCTATAACTATTACAGGAACAGATGCCTTATCCCTTGAAGAAACAACCGAACCTGACTTTTGTGAACAATCCATAGGAAGAATTAATACAAGCGTTTCAGGAGGTAGAATGCCCTATCAGTATATTTGGTCAAATGGAGCAACGAGTGCGAATATACAAGGCTTATCAGCCAATACCTACCAAGTCACTATCACCGATGCCGACAATTGTACACTGACCGAAAGTATTACTGTTAATGGTACGAGTGCCCTTGCAATCAGTAGCGAGGAAACAAATGCTACTTGTGGGCAAGCCAATGGCGCATCTGTTGTTGCTGTTACAGGCGGTACTAGTCCTTATACGTATCAGTGGTCAGCTACCAATGATAATACTGCTTCTATTGATGGGTTATCAGCAGGAACCTACCGAGTAACTGTTACCGATGTCAATGATTGCTCGATTCAAAAAATAGTCAATATTAGCGAAAGTAGTCAGATGATAGTAAGTAAAGAACAAACAGATGCAAGTTGCGATCTGGAAAATGGAACGGCTACCATAAGCGTTAGTGATGGAAACCCTCCTTATAGCTATACTTGGAGTGATGGATTGCCTGCTAGTGCGACACAAAATCAACTGGCAGCAGGAACTTATACCGTTACTATCTCTGATTCCGATAATTGTAATGCCATTGAAAATATTGTCATTAATGCCATTCCAACTGTCTCCATTCTACTAGCGAAAGCAGATGCCACTTGTGGAGAAAATAATGGTAGAGTCAGTGTTTCGATCAATACAGGAACAGCCCCTTATTCCTACAATTGGGAAGGTTTCCCGAATGCACAAACAGTGATCGAAAATATTGCTCCAGGTACCTATAAAGTAACCGTCACAGATGCCAATGATTGCCAAGCCATTGATCAAATTACAGTAGAAGGAGTGGAGTCATTGAGCCTCTCAATTACCGAAACTCCTACAACTTGTGGATTAAATAATGGTGCATTATCAGTTGCTGTAACAGGAGGAACAATGCCTTACGACTATAATTGGAATACGAGTGCAATAGAGGGAGCCGAACAAAGTAATATAGCACCAGGAGTCTATGCAGTAACTGTTACTGACGCACTTGGTTGTACCGCCAAAGAGGTAGTCACTTTTGAGCACTCGGCTCCAATTAATTTATTGTATACCCAAATACCTGCGACTTGTGGATTAAATAATGGAACGGGCATTATAAACGCTTTTGGAGGAAATGAACCCTTTACTTATCTATGGGAGAATGGCGTAACTACCCAAGAACTAACAGATGTGCCAGCAGGAGTTTACGAGGTAACTGTCACCGATAATCTGAATTGTATGTCGAGTCTTAAAGTTATTGTAGAATCAACAGGAGGAATCGACCGAATTACATTTGACATGAAGGGAACGACTTGTGGAGATGCTAATGGAAGTATTACAGCAGTTCCAATTGGCGGAACGCCTCCTTATACTTATCAATGGAGTAATGGAGCATCAACAGCCTTAATTGAAGATCTAATCGCAGACACTTACTGGGTAACAGTCACCGATAGTACTGGATGTGTTCTCAATAACGTTGCTTCTATTGGTAATGCGAGTGGCCCAACTGCAACAGCAAACACCACACCAGAGGTCTGTGGACAAGCGAATGGTACAATCACGCTAGACGTTACGGCTAAATCCTACCCTTTAACTTATACATGGAGTGAAGAAGGTTTAGAAGGGGATACATTGAAAAATCTAACTGCAGGAAATTATTCAGTTACCATTACCGACCGAAATGATTGTAGCGTCGTGATTCAAGAAAAAGTAAACGCTGTCGAAGGACCAACACTAAGTTTTGAGAATACGAATAGTACTTGTAATACAGCCAATGGAAGCATTACAAGCCTCGTTACAGGCGGAATAGCTCCTTTCACCTATTTATGGAGCAATAATGCAACAAGCGAAACACTAGATGAACTAGTAGCAGACATTTATTCCCTAACAGTTACTGATGCCAATGGCTGCACCGTTACAGCCGAAACACAAATAGTTGATGAAGGTGGACCTACTATACAACTCCTAGAAAAGTTTGATGAACAATGTGATATAAAAGGTTCTATCGAAATCACCCACTCAGGAGGAATCCCTCCCGTATCTTATCTATGGAGCAATGGAGCTACAGGTAGCAATCTCAATCAATTAGACCCGGGATCTTATGGTATTACCATCACCGATGCCAATGGTTGTAAAGCTACATCAAGCTATCAAATACTTGCCTACAATTTCCCACGCCTCGAACTAACAGCAACAGGAACAAGCTGCGGGCAAAATGATGGAAGTATAACCAGTACCGTTTCAGGAAATAGCCCTTTCTCTTATTTTTGGGATGACGGTTCAAGCGAAGCCAATAGAACAGGACTTGCTGGAGGAACCTACGCCCTCACCATTACCGATGTCGCTCAATGTTTTGTCATTGATACCATTGAAGTACCTGCAAAAGTAAATCCTATCATCGAATGGGAACAAGATACCCTCTCCCTTCCAATGGATAGCACCCTCACCCTCGATGCAGGCAACGAAGGAGCCGATTTCCTATGGTCAACAGGCGAAACCACTCAGCAAATCACTGTCAATAGTGCCGATACATATTCGGTTACGGTCACAAATAGCGATACGTGCAGTGTTAGTGCCAGCGTAGTCGTCGAAAATCAAGTAGTTGAAGTAGGTTGGGAAGAGCTAAACGCTGATATACAAGTACAATACTATCCAAATCCAGCCGATCATCTACTTTTCATTGAGTTAAAGAGTACACAATATGTCCCCAATTTTCAAATAGCTCTTTATAATCTAGAAGGAAAAAAGGTGAGAGAGACAACCTGTACCGATCTTAGGTGTAATATATCTATGGAAGAACTTCCAACAGGTGTCTATTTACTAAGGCTACAAAGTCAAAGCTTTAGTCAAGCGTATAAGGTCATCATCAAATAGTTTTGTACCTTTGCAGGGAATTTTCAGGGCGTGCCCCCATTTTTGCCAATCAAGCTGTTAGGTTTTACCAAGCTGACAGGTTTCGATTGGCAAAAATGGGGTCGGGCTTTCGGCTAATAGTTGCCTCGTAGCAGCCTGTTCCGCCAATGCGCTGGCAGTGTCTTCCGCTGTCAGCCCTGCCAGCACAGGCGTCACTAGTCAGCTACTTCGTCAAGCTACCGCCTCTATCCCTCACGCAAAAGACGATTAAACGATTTGCGATTAACGTCCGACGGAAGTATTTTTAGGTCTCGTCGCATGTCTATCACTCCATCACCAATCGTCTGACGCCATTCGTTTAATCGTTTGACATAAATCGTTCAATCGCAAATCCCATGGAAAAACCACCCAAAAAAAATAAGATCAACCTCGAGTTGAAAGAAGATGTAGCAGATGGTGTATATACCAATATCTTCCTCATTACCCATTCCAATGCCGAGTTTGTTCTCGACTTTGCCTCTCTTTTACCAGGAATGCCTAAAGCACGCGTAAAATCTCGTGTTGTACTTTCTCCACAAGCTGCCAAGCGACTCCTCAATGCCCTCAACGACAATATCGTTAAGTTTGAGACAGCACATGGTATGATTAAAGATAGTGGGAAAAACACCTTTCCGCCTATCAATTTTGGAGGACCGCCAACACAAGCCTAGCTAGACAAATTACATGGTCAGTAATTCCCGAAACCGATTCGGATAATCCGAAATGATGCCATCAACCCCCAGTTGAATAAGGCGGAGCATATCCGATGGTTGATTAACCGTCCAAGTAATCACTTCCATATCCAATTCATGCGCTTGTGCGATTGTTTCGGCAGTAATTAATTCAAAGTAAGGAGCATATACCGATGGGACAAATCCGAGTCGGTCAATATTCGTAGGCAAGTCATCTGTATTTTCTACCAATAAGGATAAGCGCAAATCTTTGTGGATTTGGTGCAATGCCTGTACAATGTGTACATCAAAAGATTGTAAAATACACTGGTCGATCATATTTTTTCCCATGACGACATCATACACCAATTCGGCAAACTCATCAGGTGGAGGGTTATAGACCCCATAACCTTCTGCTCCATGTTTATAAGATTTTACCTCAATATTGTATAAAACAGGAGGCAAGCCATAGTTTTTCGCATATTCATTACACACATCCATTACATCACTTAGCAAAGGCTTGGTGACAGGCATCGCTTTTTGCTCTGGAAATTTGGGATGCCCTCTTTTACCACAATCATACAATTGAATATCTTCATACTCCAATTGGTAAAGTAAATGACTATGCGCTTCCAATTTGCCTAGTGGTTTGCCATTGGGTTTGGTCGTAATGGCAGGGTTGAACCAAGCCTCATGCGATACAATGACTTGGCGATCTTTACTAATCACCACATCCAATTCAAAAGCATTGATCCCCAATTCCAAACATTTTAAAAAAGAAGGGAGCGTATTTTCTGGTGCTAAACCTCTAGCACCACGATGTCCTTGAAAACTAAACGGTCTATCTTTAGAAGCCATAAGTATCTTGTTTTTTGGATTTGTTGCTTCTTGGTAATGATCAAGTTCTATCGTCTCTGGATATAACATTTGGCGTTTTTTTTGATGCTACACTAAAGTACTTAAAGCTTGACTATTATGTAAGTACTTAACAATTTTATTCATGACATTGTTACACTACAATTACAAAGCCTCTTAGAGTTTATATTTTATTTTAACTTTGCTGAAAAATCAAACCCTCTTAACCAACCATTACCAATGAAGCAAATAGATTGGAGTAAACTAACTCCCCACCTTATTGTACTCATAGGATTTCTCGTACTAAGCTGTGTATATTTCAATCCTTTACTTAGTGGGAAACGTATTAAGCAAGGCGATATTACCCAGCACAAAGGGATGTCGAAAGAGATTGTAGACTATCGTGAAAAAACAGGTGAACAACCTCTTTGGACCAACTCTATGTTTGGAGGAATGCCTTCCTATCAAATTAGTTTGATTCCAACGACCAACGGAGTCTACCACTTTCAAAAAATCCTCTTTTCATGGATGCCTCGGCCGATCCCACAAATGGTTTTTTGCCTCTTAGGAGTATATCTTTTATTTATTGTATTAGGCGTTAATCCCTGGCTCAGTGCAGTCGGGGCGATTGCCTATGGGTTTTCAACCTATAATTTCCTGATATTGGAGGCGGGGCATAATAGTAAGTTTGTAGCCATGTTGTATATGGCTCCTATTATAGCAGGTGTCATACTCACTTATAGGGGAAAGCTCATTTCAGGAGGTATTCTCTTTGCTCTAGCCCTGGCATTGAATATCAATGCCAATCACCCTCAAATAACTTATTACCTACTTATTGCCCTCATTGTATTTGGTATTATTGAATTGGTAGATGCGGTACGCGGAAAACGTATTCCACAGTTTTCTAAGTCTACAGCAGTCTTGGTTTTAGGGGCATTACTTGCGGTAGGAACGAGTGCCACTCGCTTGGTCAATACCTATCAATACGGAAAGGAGTCGATTCGTGGAGCATCTGAATTGAAAGGAGAAGGCAAAGGAGGAAGTGGTTTAGATAAGGATTATGCTCTTGATTGGAGTTATGGAAAAATGGAAACCATGACGCTCATCGCTCCTCGCTTTTTTGGAGGAGGTTCTATCGAACCTGTAACAGAGGGTTATAATCTATATCAAGGAAAACGACAAGCCCAAGCTCCTACGTATTGGGGACCATTGCCTTTTACAGGTGGCCCTATTTATCATGGAGCCATTATTTGTTTCCTCTTTTTAATGGGTTGTTTCTTGGTCAAAGGGAAGCTCAAATGGTGGTTAGTCATCGTAACGATATTGACCATTATGCTTTCGTGGGGAAAAAATTTCCCTCCGCTAACCGATCTATTCTTCAATTACTTCCCGATGTATAATAAGTTTCGGGTAGTTTCAATGATATTGGTTGTAGCGCAACTTACTATGCCTATGCTGGCTATACTAGCACTCCATCAAATCATTACAGAAAAAGTATCTACTGCTGAAACCAAACGGGCCTTACTGATTAGTGGAGGAATAACCGTTGGCTTACTAGCCTTTTTCCTTTTGTTAGGAGGCGGTATGTTCGATTTCGAATCACCAGGAGATGCGCGTTACCAACCACAGGTAGTAGACATGATACACGAAGATCGAGCTACGATGTTATTCTGGACTTGCCTTCGTTCTATTGTATTGATTGTTTTAGCTATTGGAGTCGTTTGGGCATTGATGCAAAAGAAAATTACTTCTTTGATTGGTGTTGCTATCATTGGAGTATTGGTATTAGGTGATTTCTGGCAAATTGGGACACGCTATCTCAATAAAGAGAGCTATGTAAAGAAGCGTAAAACGGAACAAGAACTACAAAAATCAAAAGCTGATGAGGCTATTTTAAAGGATAAAGACCCACATTATCGAGTATTGAATATGGCTGTTTCTACCTTCAATGATGCAACAACCTCTTATTACCACAAGTCGATAGGAGGCTATCACGGAGCGAAACTACGCCGCTACCAAGACATATTCGAGCAACATATTAGCCGCGAAATGGGAGGTATACAAAGCAATTTAAAAGCAGGTATAACGCCTAGTGAAATGGATCAAATATGGTCTGGTGCTCCTGTCTTAAATATGCTCAATACGCGTTACTTGATTTATAATCCACAAGCTCCTCCAATTCCTAATCCCAAAGCGATGGGTAATGCGTGGACGGTTGGTAATGTGAAAATGGTAGGAGATGCTAATGAGGAAATTGCAGCGATCAATGGAAATGATTTTGCACAAACAGCCATTGTAGACAAGCGTTTTGAAGATCAATTAAAAGGGAAGTCTTTTACAAAAGATCCGAATGCAAGTATTAAACTCACGAAGTATCATCCTGATGCCTTGACTTATGATTATAATGCAAGTAGCGAACAACTAGCGGTATTTTCGGAGGTGTATTACAACAGCGGAAAAGGATGGAATGCCTATATTGATGGGAAACTTGTTCCACATTTCCGTACTAATTATGTGTTGCGTGGCTTGGTTGTTCCAGCAGGAAAACATAAAATTGAATTTAAATTTGAGCCGAGTGTTTTTGCGGCTACTCAAACAGCGGCTATGATTAGTTCTATCTTGTTGTTTTTGTTGATTGGTGCGGGTATCTTTTTAGGAGTAAGAGGGCAACAAGGAACGATTGAAACAGCGTAAACAAAGACATCATGCAACAATATCTTGATCTCCTTTCTCACGTAATGGAAAATGGCGTAGACAAAGGCGACCGAACAGGTACAGGTACACGAAGTGTATTCGGTCATCAAATGCGGTTCGATCTTAGCAACAGCTTTCCTTTACTGACCACCAAAAAATTACACCTACGCTCGATTATTTATGAGTTGTTATGGTTTTTGAAAGGAGAAACGAATATTGCTTACCTCAAGGAAAATAAAGTCCGCATTTGGGATGCATGGGCAGATGAAAATGGGGAGTTAGGGCCTGTTTATGGGGCACAGTGGCGATCTTGGAAAGGAGCAGATGGGCAGACCATTGACCAAATAAAACAGGTACTACACCAGATAAAAACCAATCCTACTTCCCGCCGAATGATCGTCAGTGCTTGGAATGTGGGAGAGATTCCAAAGATGGCTCTCCCTCCTTGTCATGCCTTGTTTCAGTTTTATGTCGCAGATGGTAAACTTTCTTGCCAACTGTATCAGCGTTCGGCAGATATTTTCATTGGCGTGCCTTTTAATATTGCCTCCTATGCCTTACTAACGATGATGATGGCACAGGTCTGTGATTTGAAACTAGGGGACTTCGTTCACACTTTTGGGGATGCCCACATTTATCACAATCATTTTGAACAGGTACAAACACAGCTAAGTCGGACTCCTTTTGCACCACCTCAAATGGTCTTAAATCCTGAAGTGAACGATTTATTTGCTTTTGATTATTCCGATTTTACCTTAGAAGGTTATGAGGCACATCCACATATAAAGGCACCGGTGGCTGTATAAAATGTGCGAGGTGCGAAGTGCGACGATTTTGAAAAAAATACCTATGATTATTTCTATGATAGCAGCGGCAACCTTAAACCATATTATTGGAAAAGATGGTGATATGCCCTGGCATTTGCCTGCTGACCTAAAATATTTCAAGCGAATTACGTTGGGGCATCATGTGATCATGGGGCGTAAAACTTTTCAAGCATTTGGATTGGGTAAACCACTTCCTAAGCGGGTCAATATTGTATTGACGCGGCAAGAAGGACTTACACTTGAGGGAGTGAAAGTGGCAGCATCAGTGGAGGAGGCTTTGCAGATGGCACGAGAAGCAGGGGAGACGGAGGCTTTTTTGATAGGTGGGGAGCAGATATATCGCTTGGGAATGGAGGTGGCTGATCGCATTTATTTAACACGAATTCATACCGAATTAGAAGGAGATACTTTTTTTCCTGTGATTGATGAGACGAAATGGCAATTGGAGAGTGAAGAGGTGTATTGTGCGGATGAGAAGCACGCCTATGATATGAGCTTTAGAGTGTGGGAAAGAAAAGAGGTGCTTTCTGCGTAAGGGATAGAGGCGGAATGGAGCGTGAGGAGGCTGCTTGTGAAGTAGGGAGGGACGAAGGCTGAGCGGTAGGAGCGAAGACAAGTGCCGACCATACTGAACAGTAGCCGAGTAGCTACATATTAGCCGAAAGCCCGACCAAGCCGCAGTGCTACCATCCGTTTAGTTCATGCGATGACGCATGAACGGGCGGGTGGTAGTATTGCGGCTTGGATACGCCCAAAAATTAATGCGCTTCTTTCTTTGGAATCTCTGTTTTTTCTTCTACTTCTATCTCCGCTCCTGCTTTACCGAATATTTTTTCTAGTTTTTGATCTAAAAGTGCGCCACGTAATTTTTTGGCGATGATTTTTCCTTCTGGATCAATGAGGAAATTAGAAGGGATACTTTTTACATTCCAATCTTTGGCAGGTTTGCTTAACCATCCTCCTAAGTCGCTGACATTTCCTTCCCAAACAAGTCCGTCTTGCTCGATAGCTGCTTCCCATTTGCTTGCCACTTTATCCATAGAAACACTATAAATTTCAAGTCCTTTGTCCTTGTATTGATTGTAGGCACGAACTAGGTTTGGATTGTCTCGTCGGCATGGTTTACACCACGATGCCCAGAAATCGACAAGCACATATTTGCCGCGATAAGATTCTAAAGTGATGGTGTCTCCCTGTGGATTTTTCTCAGCAATATTAGGAGCAACGACGCCTATTTTAGTGGCAATCATTCCTTTGTTTTTACTTACAAAGCCTGCATATCTTTTGGTGAGGGTATTTTCAGGAGCTTGTGTCACCATACGTTTGACTTGCTTGTCAAATAAATGAAAATTGGTAGGATTCATTTTCATGGAGTTGGTGACTACATAACCGACATAGGCATTGTCTACGGTGTCGGCATAATTCATGATGGCTTCTTTGCCGTAGCTACGTGCCATAATGCTGTCTACAAAACTTTTGATTTGCTCGCTTTCCTGATTGCCTGATACCGTGAAGGCTTTGGGATCTTTGGAGTCGAAAGAAACTTCTAATTCACTGTCATTTTCGATGATCAATACCATACTACCTCGATAGAGTGGGTAGCGTAAATTGCAAATGGCTTTTTCAGGAATATTTCCTTCTAATCGGAAAGTGCCATCTTCTTTTACGGGAGCAGTGGCAACAATATTGAGCATTTTACCTAAGTCGATGCGTTGTAGAAAAACTTCGGTTCCTGCTTTGACGTTTTCAGCTTTTCCTTCTACTACAAAATTGACTTCCTCTTCTTCAGCTTCTGCTTGTTTTTCTTGTGCTTGAGTAGTGTAGCAACTTACACAAGTGATTAACAAAAGTAGGAGTAGGTGACGAGTTGTTATATGTCGTTTCATATTTGTGTTTCGTTCGGTCAAAAAAATGTGGGTGATTGAAAATGTAAGATTGCAAAGATAGTAAAAGGTTAATAATTAGTTTTTAGTAGGACTAGTACTTTTCTCTTCAAATACTTCAGCAAGTTTGATAGCTAGTTTCTTATCTCTTAAATTTCGAGCTATGATTTTTCCTTCTGGATCTAGTAATAAGGTATAAGGAATGCTCTTTACACCGTAGGTATCTACGTAGTTAGATTTCCAGCGTTGAAAGTCGCAAATATGTCCTTTCCACATCAAACTATCTTCTTGGATGGCTTTTTCCCATCTTTCTTGGGTTTGATCGAGTGAAATACTAAAAAACTCAAATCCTTGCTCTTTGTATTTTTGATATAGGGTCACATGGTTTGGATTTTCTCTCCGACAAGGGCGACACCAAGAAGCCCATACATTGAACAATACATGTTTTCCTCTATATGATTCCAATGAAATGGTATCTCCTTGTGGATTGACGCCTACTATGGATGGGGCTATCATACCAATTTGTGTGTCTTGAATGCCTTTATGAGCTTGCATACGTTTATCAAAAGCTTGGGTAATAGCATTGTTGGGTGCTTGTTGGTGTAAGCGTTCTTGTTGTTTGAGATGGATGTGAATGTAATCAGAATTTAAAGGAACGTTAGTTGTCGCAATATAACCTATAAAGGCATTGGTAACTGTATCGGCATAATGAATGGCTGCTTGATGTCCAAATTGTGAGTTGTTAGTGGAGTCATACCATTCTTTTAATTGGATATTTTCGGCATTGCCTTCTAGTTCGTAGCATTGTGAGTCATCTTGGTGTTGATCGATGCGGAGTTTGAAATGACTTCCTTTGTCAATAATTAATAAAACATACCCTTGTTCTGTATTTTTATATCGAAGCCTACAAATCGCTTTTTCAGGAACAAAGCCTTCTATGCGAAAAGTGCCATCGGCTTGTATGGTTGTTTCGGAGAAATTATGAATGACTTTCAGGCGATCTACACGTTGTAATGTCACTTTAGAACCAACTTGAGCATTTAGCGCGACACCTTCTATGACAAAATTGGGAGCTTGGTCTTTAAAAATATTGATTGATTCTTGAGCAAAAATTGTAGTGGACAAAAGTAGAAATAAGGAAAGAAGTGCTAGACGAGTAGGCATAAAATGAATAATTAAGTTTGAGATAATTCTACTTCTAATCTACAAGTGAAATCTCTTTAAAGTTCACTTTTTCCCAATCGTAAACCAAATCGTGCAAACTTATCTTTGATCGTGTCCCAAACACTCCATACTTGTTGGGTATAGGGCTGTGCATAATAATAGTGGTTTTCTACATCTTGCAAGAAATTATTCATCAGGTGTATATACTCTTTGGGATGAGAAGCAAGAAAGTTTTCGTGTCTAGCTCCACTAAAAAAGTGTAGATGAGAAAGTGGGGCTTGTTCACAGTTTTGGTAAAGGGCGAGTGTATCTTGTTTGGTGACCATGTTTTCCTTATCCCCTGCCATAATCAAGGTGGGTACTTTAGAGTGTTTAATAAACTCTTCAGGCACTAGTATTTTGATTTTAATACCTGTAATTTTTTCGGTAAAATATTTCATGGGATAGGCGAGTGGCTCTGGTAGATAATGAGCATCCATTTGATTGCGAACAGCTTTACACATGCTCGAATAGCAAGACTCTAAGACGATAAAGTGAAAGTTAGGAATTTTTTTGAGGGAATAACTAATTGTGGCAGCTCCTAGAGAATAACCATGAGCCGCAATGTTTGTATAGCCTTTTTCTTTTAAAAATTGATGGCAAGCAATTAAGTCTTTTCGTTCATACCAGCCGAAGGAAGTGCTTGGTCCACCACTTTTTCCAGTACCACGTAGGTCGGGTAGAAAAACAGAATAGCCTTTTTCTAAATAGTATTCCGCTCTATCTACTGAATGTTGTCTATTTTCTCCACGTCCACTCAAAATAATCACTGCTTTATCACTCTTTGCAGGAACATACCAAGCTGATAAGTTGATTTTATCGGTCGTTTGTAATTCAATATTCTGTATGGGGATGTTTTGCAGGTGGGTACGCTCGTCGAGTTGTTTATGTGCTTTTTTGGTGGTAAACCAGGCATAGTAATAACCTAATAGCCACCAAATCCCAGCTACTTTCAATACAATAAATGGTAAAAATTTTAAGAGTCGCCACATAATGAGTTAGTTAATAGATAACAAAAAAAGTGGGCACTATAAATAGGATTTAAAAAAACGACGAACGTTTGTTATTTACATTAAATATAGCAAAATACTTACCAATTTTATAATTGCTTATTAGTGCAACAATTTGTGGCTTATCTTTGTCTGTATTTAATGACTGGGTGACTGGGTGACTGGATGACTGGGTGACTGGGTGATTGGATGATTGGATGATTGGATGAAAGTATAAATGATTATTTGGATATGCAAGGGATATTAAAAACGGGAGTACTTTTTTTACTCTTTCTTTTTCTAGTAGGCAACAATAATAGCTACGCACAAGGAGGACATGGTTTGTCTTTAGATACAGTAGTACTAGCTCGTAATTTAGATATTCCCTGGGATATGGAGTGGACGAATTATAACCTCATCTTCTTTACCCAACTCGATGGAACGATCAAAACCTTGCATGTCAATACAAAAGAGGTTAAAGAAGTATACAAACTTAATGTAGCTCGCGAATTGCAAGTAGGTTTGATGGGTATGACCTTAGAACCTGATTTTCGAGATAGTAAAAAGCTCTATATTGCCTCTGCTCAATACCACGAAGACAATAAAATCTGGATACATATAGATCGTCTACGTTTTGATGTCCCCAATAAGGTCTTATGGTGGGAGGAAACAATTATCAATGATATACCTGGAGGTGCTTCTAGTGCAGGAGTACGTTTGATGATGACCCCTGATCGTAAATTGTATGTTACAGTTGGAGATTTAGAACAAGGAGAAACAGCACAAGACCCCAACTCACTCAATGGTAAGGTACTCCGATACAATGCAGATGGTACGATTCCTGCCGATAATCCTTTTCCGAATAGCCCTGTTTGGTCATTGGGGCATCGCAATCCGCAGGGGCTTACCTTCGATTATGAACGACGTATTTATCTTTCCGAACATGGTACTTTTAATAATGACGAACTCAATTTGATTGAGAAAGGACGCAATTATGGCTGGCCAACTGTTGCGGGTTTTTGTAGTGAGCAGCAAAGTGAGGCCTGTGAATCTATTGACTTGATGGAACCTCTCCAAGCATGGACGCCCACCATTGCTCCTTGTGGTATTGCCTTTAGTAAGAATATTAAGTTCGAAGAATTACGTAATTCTATTCTCGTAGCTGGAATGAAAGATAAGTCTTTACGTGCCTTACATCTCAGTGAAGATGGGCAGAGTGTAGTTAGTGAGTCGATACACCTAAAAGGAGTGATGGGGCGTATTCGTGATGTGATTGTCACCCCACAAGGTCGCTTATTTGTTTGTACGACCAATCGAGATATTTATGGAGAACCGAAGGAGGGAGATGATATGATTATCGAAATAATAGAAGGAGATTTAGAAACAGGTAATCCAGTAGAGCCAGAAGTGCCAGAAGTGATGGAGTTAACATTAGATTCCACCGACTTAGAGCTAAATGTAGTAGCCGATAGCTTATTTATCCCCTGGGATATGGAATGGGGAAATGATGGTTGGATATGGTTTACCGAGCGCAATGGAGATATTAATCGTCTCCATCCCGAAACGGGGCAAGTCCAAGAAATTTACCATATCGACGAAGTATATACTTCTCTCGATAATTCGGGTTTACACGCTCTTGCCCTTCATCCCGATTTTCCGCTAGAACCCTATCTATATGTCAATTATACCTACGATTATTATGCGGGTCGGCTAGTGCGTCTTACCTACGATTGCAATACCAATACCATCACCGATACTCTCCATCTCCTTCGAGAAATGCCAGGTCATGAATCGCACAATGGAGCACGTTTGATCTTTGCTCCTGATGGTAAGCTCCTCATGGCGGCAGGAGATAGTTATGTAGCAGAAGGAGCGCAAGATCAAACCGCCTTAAATGGTAAAATCTTACGCATGAATCCCGATGGTTCGATCCCTAGTGATAACCCTGTTCCCAATAGTCGTTTGTGGAGTTGGGGACATCGCAACCCTCAAGGTTTAGTAATGACACCTACGGGGCGTTTATACAGTTCCGAACATGGGCCTTCTTCCGATGATGAACTCAATCGTATTGAACGAGGTCGTAACTATGGGTGGCCAGCGGTGTTAGGTTATTGTGATCTGCCTTCCGAAAAAGATACCTGTAATGCTCTCGATGTGCGTGAACCTCTTCTTGCATGGACGCCTACCATTGCCCCTTGTGGATTAGCTTATTATGATCATCCCGCTATTCCAGAATGGCGCAATTCGCTCTTATTAGCTGCCCTTAGTTCAGGTGGGAATGGGCGTCGGATCAAGCAAATCAATCTTTCGGATGATGGGAATACCGTAACGAAGGAGACCAATTATTTCCAAAGTCAATTTGGCCGTATTCGCGATATTCTTGTAGCCCCCGATGGACGTATTTTCTTCTGTACTTCCAATCAGGAACCGAATGGAATTGATATTGTAAAACCATCCGATGATCGTATTATTGAAATCCGCAATCCTAATTATGTGGCAGCCCAAGATACCACTATTGTCGATCCTTCTTGTGTACATGTGTATCCGCAACCTGCCATTGAATCTGTGACGGTCAATATTCACGCAGCTAATACCAATGCGCGTTTGGTTTTATACGATGTTGGTGGGCATATTATGCGGGAGTGGAATGTGTATCTGGATGGGCAGGAACTGCTAATTCCTCGTCATGGTTTAGGAACAGGTGTTTATTATCTCGAAGTGACTTTGTCGGGTAAGGAGTCAGTAGTGCGGCCGGTGTTGTTTATGTAGTTGGGCGTGCCCTCATTTTTGTTTTTTCGCCCGTTCGTGCGTCCACGCATGAACTAATGGCGAAAAAAACAAAAATAAGGTCGGGCTATTCGTTTGTAGTTGTTTCACACCCGCTAGTTCAGCATAGTCCTAGCAGTGTCTTCCGCTGTCAGCCCTGCTAGTCCTTGCTTCACAAAAGCGGCTGTTTTACCAAGCTACCACTACTATCCCTCACGCAA
>JAHDHP010000041.1 GCA_020631245.1 Bacteroidota bacterium
GCAGGCAAGGGCACGCCCAAAAAATAATCATAAAAATAGTAAAAAGGATTATAGTGCTTGTAATTCGACCAATTTTTTATAAACGCCACCTTGTTGCTTGACAAGTGATTGATGGGTGCCTCGTTCGACGATTTTGCCTTTGTCTAAGACAATAATTTCATGGGCTGATTGGATAGTCGATAGGCGATGAGCGATAACGATAGAGGTGCGGTTTTTCATGAGTTGTAATAAAGCTTCTTGTACTAGGTTTTCGGAGGCAGCATCGAGGGAGGAAGTGGCTTCATCGAGAATAAGAATGGGGGGATTTTGGAGGATAGCACGCGCGATAGTTAAACGTTGACGTTCGCCACCACTGAGTTTGCAACCTCCGTCGCCTATATTGGTATGATATCCATGTTCTTGTTGGCTAATAAATTCGTGAGCATTGGCAATTTTGGCGGCTTTGATGACTTCTTCTTCGGTAACTTCTTCTAAGCCAAAGGCGATATTGTTGAAAATGGTGTCATTGAATAGAAGGGCTTGTTGGGTAACGATGCCCATGAGTTGTCGTAGGTCATGTAGTTTGTATTGGCGAATGTCTTGCCCGTCGAGTAGAATTTGTCCTTGTGTGACATCGTAGAAGCGGGGGAGTAGATCGGCGAGTGTGGATTTTCCTGCGCCAGAGGCTCCTACGAGTGCAATGATATTTCCTTTGGTGATAGTGAGGTTTACGTTGCTAAGAGTTGGGATATCGGGTGTATAAGAAAAATGAACATCCTTGAATTGTATTTGATGTTGAAAGGTGTTGATTGTTTGGGCATTGGGCGTATCTTTGATAGGGTTGGGTGCATCGAGAATGGTGGCTACTCGTTCTACGGATGCAATTCCTTTTTGAATGTGGTAGAAGGCATTTGAAAAGGACTTTGCAGGGGAGAGTATTTGTGAGAAAATAACCATAAAAGCAATAAAGGTTTCGGCTTGGAGACTACTAGTATCAGAAAGTACCAATCGTCCTCCAAAATAAAGAACAATGGCAACGATGCAGATGCTTAGAAACTCGGATAGGGGGGAGGAGAGGTCGTTGCGTCGTTGCATGGACTTGAGTAACTGGTAATGTTCTTGATTAATATGGTTAAAACGGTTGAATTGTTGGGCTTCTGCATTAAACCCTTGAATGGCACGTAGTCCAGTAATAGACTCTTCGATGATGGTCATGATGAAGCCTAGTTTGCTTTGTGCTTGTAGGGACTTTTTTTTGAGTGTTTTGCCTATTTTACCAATGATAAAGCCTGTTATGGGCAATACTAGTAGTACGAATAGGGTTAGTTGGGGGCTGATAAGGAGCATGGAGCCGAGATAGATGATAATGGTGATGGGTTCTCGGAAGGTGACTTCTAGGAAACTCATGATGCTCCATTCGATTTGTTGTATGTCGGTGGTGAGGCGGGCGGTAATATCGCCTTTGCGTTCTTTGGTGAAGTAGGAGATGGGAAGGTGTAGGAGTTTGTGAAATACATTGGCTCTTATGTCTCGAACGACTCCACTACGAATGCCTGCCATGAAGTGTAAGGCTCCGTATCGAAAAAGGTTTTTGAGGAAGAAGACGATAATAACGATGATGCAGACAAAGAGTAGGGCAGGTAGTTTCCCTTCTTGGACAATGATGCTACTTAGATAGTAGTTGAAGGAGCTGGTAACCCATTCGGTAGAGAGGCTAAAAGTGGGCTTTTGAAGTATGGGAGCTTGCTTGTCGAAGAGGATGTTGAGGAAGGGAATGACCATAACTAGTGATACTAATGAAAATATCACTGCTAGAATGTTCAAGAATATGTTTATTATTGCAGGAACTTTATAGGGACTAATATAGCTTAGTACTCTGAGAAAACCGTTCATAGGAGACAAATATAAGGATTGTGCGACGTGCGATGTGCGATGTGCGATGTTTTTTTGTTGTCGCAAAAGTGATGGTTGAATGATTTTATTGTAATTTAATTTTTTATAGATGGCATCTATACGACAAGAACAAGTGGCAAGTTTGATTAAACAGCATCTAGGAGATGTGTTCATTAAAGATGGACGAGGTATTTATGGAGGAGCATTTGTAACCATTACAAATGTGCGAATGACTCCAGACTTGATGATTGCTCGAATTTATTTGAGTGTGTATAACGTTGAGGATAAACAGGAAGTTGTAGATATTGTGGAAAGTCAAAATTATTTAGTTCGTAAATTACTCGGACAACGTATTCGAAATAAGGTACGTCGTATTCCTGAGTTAGAGTTTTATTTAGACGATACCTTGGATGAGGTATTTCGAATGGGGCAGCTTTTTGATAAGTTGCGGGAAGATGAAGGAAAAGAAGCGGATAAAGAGGAAGAAGAATAATGAATTTAGCCCTAAACATTGCTAAACGTTACTTAATTGCTCGCAAATCGACGAATGCGATCAATATCATTGCGCTTGTATCTATTGTGGGTGTGGCGGTTATTACGATGGCTTTGTTATTGGTGTTATCGGTGTTTAATGGTTTTGATGATTTGGTGACCTCGCTTTACGATACTTTTAATCCAGATATTAAGGTGACGGTAAAGGAGGGAAAGACTTTTGTGCCTGATGAAAAGACATTGGAGGAATTGGAGAAAATGGATGGGGTGGTAGCTTATTCGAAGGTATTGGAGGAGAATGCGATGTTTCAGTATCGAGACAAGGTGGTGATTGGGCGATTGAAAGGGGTCGATGAGGCTTTTATTAATGTCTCTCAAGTAGATACAGCGGTCTTTGAGGGTGAGTTTTTATTGAAAGAGGAGGAGCATAGTTATGCGGTGATTGGGCGATCATTGCGCGATTTGTTAGGACTTAACATTTACAATGATTTTGCGAATTTAAAGGTTTTCTTGCCCAAGCGAGAGGGGAAAGTGCGCGCTACGATGCCTAATAACTCTTTTAAACAAGAGGTGATTTATCCCAAAGGTTCTTTTTCGATTCAGTATGATTATGATAGTAAGTACGTTTTTGTGCCTATTGAGTTTGCACAGCGTATGTTAGATTATAAGGAGGAGTTGAGTGCTATTGAGATTGCGCTTGATTCAACTTATAGTGCTTCCAAATTACAAAGGCAACTAAAAGCCCTCTTCGGTTCGTCTTATGTGGTGAAGAACCGTTATGAGCAAGATGAGATGTTGTATAAGGTGATGCAGACTGAAAAGTGGGCGGTTTATTTTATTCTTACTTTCATTTTATTGGTTGCCTCTTTTAATATTATTGGTTCTTTGTCTATGATTGTGATTGAAAAGAGTCGTGATATAGGAATCTTAAAGGCGATGGGTGCTACCAAAGGGATGATTAGGATGATTTTTATATTGGTGGGTTGTTTACTGGGTTTTTTAGGAGCCATCATTGGAACTGTTCTAGCAGTTGTTATTTGTTTGGCTCAACAGTATTTTAAAATAGTGCGCATGGATGGTAACTCTTTTTTGGTAGATGCTTATCCTGTAAGTATGCGTTTGGAAGATTTTGTATTAGTATTTTTGACTGTTGTTACAATTACGATTATTGCTTCTCTTTTTCCAGCTCAAAGGGCTGCTGAACAAAGTCAACTTTTACAAGGAGAATAGTGGTGGAAATTATAAATCTAACATTATAATTGAATATTTATTTCTGATTATCATAGCTTTTGGCTGTTTTTTTGCTATTTTTGTTTGAGCTGACAGACCTATATTTTATATAATACATTCCCTTCAAAAAGTTTATAAACGGCATTTTGATTTATAAAGCATTATAAATCAAAATTATTTGACCTGTTTCTCTCATGTTATTTATCTTTTGCTTATTGTAGTATCAGGTAGGAATAGTGATTTTGTTACTATAACTATGTTGTTACTAGTACTTATTTTGTCTATTTTTAATGGATGAAATAGTTAAAAAGGTTGGTTTTTTGAATCATTTGAAACTTTGTCCTGTATGCCTCATGTAAATTTACAGCTTGTTGTAATTAGTGCCTCGCAAAATGACCAAGGAGACTTGGTGCGTTTTTTCGAGAAAGCAGATTACCTTCTACAAGATATGGCATTTATTGTTGTATCTCCTCACGAAGAAGAACAAGAGCAGTTAGTAAACTGGGTAAATCATTGTTGTAATTCTCTTCAAACAAAACAAGTTGAAGGGTATACTGCATTAAGTGCAGGAATGATTTATTTTGTGCCTTACGGAAAACATATTGTTCTTAATGAAGGAGCTTTTGTGCATAATAATGCAATGAATTCTTCCTCCTCCTCTTTGATTAATTCTTTCTGGCAGTCCATTGCTACTTATCACTCTGAAGCAGTCTGTGTGAGTATGCAAGCGGAACAGGCTTATATGGAAGGAATGTTGATGGTAAGAGATGCTGGAGGAATGATCATTTTACAAGAGGGTGGTCTAGGCTCCTTATCAGGTAGAAGACAAGCCTTCTTAACCGAGTTTGATTATATTTTACGAGCTGAGTATATCCCTCCTGCCATCAGGCATCATCGAAGTGAGCAAGCTGACTGGTTAACAGAAGAAGAAACCTCTTTTTCTTTAGATATTCCTTCGCCAAGTTCTCCTCCCTCTCCTTTAACAGAAGATGTTCCTGCACCTGTTCAATTTAATGAATGGGCAGCAAGGCAATTTAGTCCTGCGGTTTTATTTATTTGTCCGAAGACCAATAAAATTGTTCATGTTACAGATTCTGTGAAGCGATTACTTTCTTTGCCCAATAACAGTCAAGGAAAAGTGTATACACACTTACTAGAAGATACGATTGTCCAAGCTATTCAGGCTATTGGCGAGGCGATTTTTATGGGGCGAGAATCGAGTTGTGTACGTGAAGTATTGGTTGATGATGTTTCAACCGCTATGCAGAAACATCCGATACGTTTAGTAGGAAAGAATATGATCGTGCATGGAAGTTCTTTATTGGTATTGAAGCTTGAGAACGATTATTGGATGCAGGAAATGGATGTCGTGAAAAGTGATTCTTTAGAAATTGATGCCGATTACCGTAAAAAGATCAATGATTTAGGAGAGCTAAATGATGATTTAAATAATATTTTACAAAGTACAGATATTGGTACGCTTTTCTTGGATAATGAATTACAAGTTCGAAAGTTTACTAATTCCATTCTACAACATATTTATTTAAAACAGTGTAAACTCGGCACGTCGATTAAGGACTTAAGTTGGCTAATAAAATATGAGAATCTTGAGGAAGATGCCTTAGAAGTATTAAAAACTAAACGTTTTATTGAACGGGAAGTAGAACATCAAAACGGAGATTGGTTTCAGGTACGTATTCATCCTTATTCTACAGCAGATTATACTATAAATGGATTAGTTATTACCTTTCTGAAGGTTTCCAATATCAAAAAGTTAAAAGTGCGTTTGAATCAACTCTCTGAGGAATTAGAGCAGCAAGGTTTAGAGTTGGTACGTACCATGATGGAGTTACGGGAAGAGGTCAGTAGAAAAAAGGAAAATGCAACTGTTTTAGCTCGACAAAATGCATTATTAGCATCTGTACTTAATAGTATGACAGATGGTATTATTGCGGTGGATGATTTAGGGCGCATTTTCATGCTCAATGAGATGGCGCAAAACTTGAGTGGTATACAGGTTGGAGATGATTTGGGAATGTGGATCGACCAGCGTGAATTACTACATCTTGGTACACGTAGAGTGGTAAAGAAGAATGCGAATCCTTTTGTACACATTTTGCAAGGCGAAGCAGTTCACAATGTCGAAATCTGTATTCGCCAAAAAGGAGATTTAGGAGTGAGGTATTGGAAGTTAAATGCTTTACCATTGCGTTTGGAACAGGAAGAAGGGCAGGGGACAGTTATTGCTATTAGTGATATTACTCGCCAAAAACTGTATGAAATATCACTCTATGAAAGTGAGCAAACCAAGAAGGCAATTCTTGAAGCTATTCCAGATGTATTGTTCCGACTAAATAACGAAGGGATTTGTTTAGATTACATTCCTAATGTAAATCAAAGTATTATTCCTGTGGCAGCATTTATAGACAATCATATCTGTGATGTGCTTCCTAATTATGTGGGAGAAGGAATAATGGAGACGGTAAAAGTGGTACTAAAAGATAAAACAGTAGAAACTTATCATTTTGAGGTGTTAGAAGATGACCTATTCCATTTTTATGAGACACGTATTTCTTTAGTAGATAAAGAAGAGGTGCTGTGTATGATTCGGGATATAACTCAGCAAGTGATTGCTGAAGAAGCTATGTTGAAGAGTCTCGCCTATTTCCGAGAAATGATCAAAATGAATCCTGCTCCAGTTGTATTGCATGATCGAAATGGGAAAATTATAGAAACGAATCCTGCATTACTCAAAATGTTAAGAATTGATTCTGTTGAAGAAATAGAAGAATGCAATGTATTCAGTTTTATAAATAACACCATAGAACGTAATAATGCTAAAACAGTCATTAAAAGAGGCTACACGGATGAACTTCCCAAATCAACAGCTTGTTACTCTATTACTTGTTTAGATGGTACTTGTATAAAAGTAGAAGCAAATGCATCTATTATTACTTATAAAAATCAGCTTGTTGTTCATGTAGTGTTAAAGGAAGTTTAATCATTTTAGGCTATCAAGCAACCTTTTGTACACCAAAAACCGTTAAAAAGGAGTTATATCGCTGGTCGTTTAACAATCTATTTGATTCTTTCTTTGTTAGACGTTGCCCGTTTCCTATAAAAATGCTAATTTTGCGGTTCTATGACAACCAGACCTTTCATTTATATAGCTCTAACAAGTCTATTAGTATTAATGCTTGCTACATCCTGTAATAAGCAGTCATACCAAAAAGTACTGAAAAGTACCGATTTCAAATTTAAGTACGAAAAAGCAATAGAATATTACGATAAAGGGAAGTATACCAAAGCGATCCCTTTATTAGAAGAGCTTCGTACTTATGTTGGTAATCAGGACATAGAGAAAATTAGCTATCTCTATGCACAGGCCCATTTTAAAAATATGGACTATATTACCGCAGCGTATTACTTCAAAACATTTACCGACTTTTATCCCAAAAGTGTTTATGTCGAAGAAGCAGCATTTATGATCGGTTACTGCTATTATAAACTATCCCCAAGAACAGCACTCGAACAAACGTATACACTTAAGTCAATAGACGCTTTTCAGTTATTTATCAATGCACATCCATATAGTGAAAAGGTAGCAGAAGCAAATGGCTTAATAGATGATATGCGTGATAAATTGGAAGATAAAGCATTTGAAAGTGCTTTTTTATACTATAAAATAAAGAGTTATAAAGCTGCTATTACTAGTTATGGTAATCTTTTAAAAGAGTTTCCAGATACCGACCGAAAGGAAGAGATCAATTTTATGGTACTCAAATCTAGTTTTGAACTCGCTCAAAAAAGCATAGAAACAAAAAAGGAAGAAAGATTTAATACTACTATTGAATCTTATTATGCCTTTATTGATAAGTATCCCAAAAGCAAATTTGCTAGAGATGCAGAGCGAATTTATGATGTTAGCTCAAGAATTTTAACAAAATATAAATCCAATGAGTAAGAAAAAAAAGTGGTTTAATATTTCTCCAAGTATTGAAGCGCGAAACTTATCTGAAATAGAAGCAAAAACAGGAAATGTTTATGAATCTATTCGTGTAGTAAGTGCTCGCTCGAAACAGATTTCTACCAGTATGAAGGAAGAACTCGTTTCTAAACTTAATGAGTTTGCATCTACTACAGATAGCTTGGAAGAAATTCACGAGAATAAAGAGCAAATCGAAATTTCTCGTTATTACGAACGTATTCCACATGCTACCTTATTAGCATTAGAGGAGTTTATGGAAGACAAACTATATTTCCGCTACAGAGAGTCTAGAAAACGTAAGTAATACGTAGTTAGAACCTCTCTCGTATTTTTGATAGAAAATATCTGCTAATATGTCCAACAGTCTGTCAGGAAAAAAAATACTTTTAGGCGTCTGTGGAAGTATTGCTGCCTATAAAGCAGCAATTTTGACGCGCCTACTCGTCAAGCAAAATGTAGAAGTACAAATCTTAATGACCAAATCGGCTACTCATTTTATTACCCCGCTCACATTATCTACGCTCTCCAAGCGAAAAGTCATCAGCCGTTTCTTTGAAGATGGACACAAACAATGGAATAACCACGTTGAATTAGGATTATGGGCAGACGCAATGCTCATTGCACCTGCATCAGGCAGCACAATTGCCCGATTGGCGACAGGGATGTGCAACGATGTTTTAGCAGCTACTTATTTATCAGCTCGCTGCCCTGTGTTTGTCGCTCCTGCTATGGATTTAGATATGTGGCAGCATCCTGCTACTCAACGAAATATTGACTATCTAAAAGAGGTAGGAAACCAAATTGTGCCTGTTGGAGATGGAGAGTTAGCAAGTGGTTTAAGTGGACCTGGCAGACTTGCAGAGCCAGAAGATATTGTACAGTTTTTGCAGCAATTTTTTGATAAGCAAGATAGCGGAAATGAGCAACCTACATTGGAAGGGGAAACCGTTATTATTACCGCAGGACCCACCTACGAACCAATTGACCCAGTGCGATTTATTGGTAATCGCTCTTCTGGTCGAATGGGAATTGCCTTGGCAGAAGAAGCAGCAAGACAAGGAGCAAAAGTAAGTTTAGTCTTGGGACCCACCGATTTGCGCCCAACTAATTCCGCTATTGAAGTAGTACCTGTACAAACTGCTCAACAAATGTATGAAGCCACAGTGGCCCGATTTCCTTCGGCTACTATTGGTATTTTGGCTGCGGCAGTTGCTGATTATACGCCCGTAGAAACAAGTGATGTAAAAATCAAGAAAAAAACGAGTGATCTAGTACTACAACTTACCAAAACAAAAGATATCCTAGCTCATCTAGGAAGCATTAAAAAAGAAAATCAACGACTTGTTGGTTTCGCACTCGAAACCAATAATGAAGAAGAAAATGCACAAAAAAAATTGGTAAAGAAAAACCTTGATTTTATCGTATTGAACTCACTTCGGAACAAGGGAGCAGGTTTTCGACATACCACAAATCAAATAACAATTCTAGATCGTCATAATAATAAAAGCCATTATGAGTTAAAATCTAAAGAAGCTGTTGCTACTGATATAATTCAGTATCTAATAACACATTTTTAGAGGTGTAAAATCGAATACTATGAGATATATAATAACTATTTTATGTTTGTGCTTATGTATGATGACTAAGTCCTTACTTGCACAAGAACTCAATGCAAAGGTCATCATTCAGGCTCCTAAGCTAAAATTAGTGAGTCCGAAGGTTTTTAAAACACTTGAAAACGAGATACAAGCTTTTCTAAATCAGCAAAAGTGGACCAATGACCAATTCAAACAAGAAGAACGAATTGAATGTAGTTTTCTCATATCCATTATAGATGAGCTTTCACCTACTAGTTTTCAAGCTAAGGTGACAGTACAATCTAATCGCCCAGTCTTCAATTCGAGTTATAATACACTTTTACTCAACCACCAAGACAAAGACTGGACCTTTCAGTATGTAGAATACGAACCGCTTGAGTTTAATGATAATGCCTATTTATCGGAGCTTACTTCATTACTCGCTTTTTATGCCTACCTAATCATTGGGCTTGACTATGACACCTTTGCTCCACTTGGTGGTAAGGCAAATTTGGTAAAAGCACAAGAAGTGGTAACCCAAGCACAAAACTCTCCTAGTAAAGGATGGAAAGCCTTTGGTAGTACACGTAACCGTTATTGGATGGTTGAAAATTTATTAGATAAAAAATTTGAACCAATGCGTAGAGGCTTATACGAATATCACCGTAAAGGATTAGATATGATGTATGATAAGCCGGACATTGCAAGAAGATCCATTATCAAATCTTTAGGAATGGTACAAGGAGTACATAAAAATGTACCAAATTCAATGGGGGTGAATGCTTTTATCAATGCAAAAGGAGATGAAGTGATTAATGTTTTTTCTGATCCTAAAGTACCAGTTTCAGATAAAATGAAAGCATTTAATGCGATGGTTGCACTAGACCCCGCCAATTTACAATTATACGAATCAATCAATAAAAAAACAGGAGCTTTGCCACCAGGAGGAATCCCGGGTCGAGGACGTGGAGGGAAATAGCCTCTTAATTTACCCAATCCCCCCATACATTCATAGTAACAGGTAAATCTCAAACTCAAAATGTGTATTTATTCTTTACCTATTTACTATCTCAATATCAAGAAAATCACTTCAATACTTAACTAATAATGGAAGTAGAACAATTAACACCAATTACTGCACCAATAGCACTCAAAAAAGCACATGAACATTCAATTCATGGACATACTCGTTTGGACCCTTACTACTGGATGCGAGAACGTGAAAATCCAGATGTAAAAGCATACTTAGAGGAGGAGAATGCTTATGTAGAAGCAGTAATGCAACATACGAAGCCCCTTCAAGAAAAGCTATACGACGAAATTGTAGGACGTATCAAAAAGACCGACATGTCGGTTCCATATTTCTTAAAAGGGTATCATTATTATACCCGTCACGAAGAAGGAAAAGAATATCCGATTCACTGCCGAAAAAAAGGTACCCTAGATGCTACCGAAGAGGTGATTATAGATGTAAACGAATTTGCAGTAGATAAACCATTTTGTCATGTAATGGGACTTAGTGTAAGTGAAGATAATAACCTGGTAGCCTTTAGTTTAGATACTATCGGAAGAAGGCAATATACAATTTATATCAAAAACTTAGAGACAGGTGAATTATTAGACGATGTAATAAATAACACAACAGGAGGCACTACTTGGTCGAGTGATAATAACTATCTATTTTACTCCGTACAAGATGAAACTTTAAGAAGTCATAAAATATTTCGTCATCAATTAGGTACTAAAGATACAGAAGATATTGAGGTGTTCCATGAAACAGATGATACCTATCGTACCTTCATTTATAAATCAAAATCTGATCGTTATTTAATCATTATATCAGCAAGTACAGTAAGTACTGAGTATCGTGTATTAGATGCCAATAACCCAACAGGTGAATTTAAAATTATACATCCTAGAGAGCGAGATTTAGAATACAGTATCGCTCATTATGGAGAGTATTTTTATCTTATTACCAATTATGAAGCGAAAAACTTTCGCCTCATGAAAACGCCGATCAACCAGACCTCTAAAGAAAATTGGACGGAAGTAATTGCCCATCGAGAAGATGTATTTTTAGAGGATATAGAATTATTTCAAGACTATCTAGTACTCGAAGAAAGGCACAATGGTTTATTGGAACTTCGAATACTTTCTTGGGATGGCAAAACAGACTATTACCTCGAATTTGATGAGCCTGCCTACACCGCCTATGCCCACTACAATCCAGAGTTTGATACGAAGGAATTGCGTTTCGCATATATGTCTATGAAAACGCCCAATTCCATCTACCAATTTCAGATGGATACCAAAGAAAAAAACTTATTAAAACAACAGGAAGTATTAGGTGATTTTGACAGCGATAAATATGAGGTAGAACGCCTTTATGCCACAGTTACTGATGGTACAAAAGTGCCCATTTCTTTAGTTTATCGTAAGGGACTTAAAAAAGATAGCAAAAATCCATTACTACTATATGGTTATGGTTCCTATGGAGCAAGTATGGATGTGCATTTCAGTTCTGCTCGTTTAAGTCTCATTGATCGCGGCTTCATCTTTGCCATTGCTCACATTCGAGGAGGTGAAGAAATGGGACGTAAATGGTATGAAGATGGAAAGCTGTTAAAAAAGAAAAATACTTTTCAAGATTTTATTGACTGTGGCAAATACCTCATCAACGAAAAATATACCAGCCCAGCCTATTTATTTGGAGAAGGTGGAAGTGCAGGAGGTTTACTAATTGGAGCCGTTATTAATATGCGGCCCGACTTATTTAATGCCGTTGTAGCAGCCGTTCCTTTTGTTGATGTTGTTACAACCATGTTAGATGATAAAATTCCGCTTACCACAGGCGAATACGATGAATGGGGTAATCCCAATAACAAAACCTTCTACGATTATATTCTTTCTTATTCTCCCTATGACAATGTCGAAGCCAAAGACTATCCAGCCATGTTAGTTACCACTGGCTTTCACGATTCTCAAGTACAATATTGGGAGCCTGCTAAATGGGTAGCTAAACTTCGCGAACTCAAAACGGATAACCAACCACTTCTCTTCCAAACAGATATGTCTTCAGGACATGGAGGAGCTTCAGGACGTTTTAGTCGTCACAAACTAACTGCCTTAGAGTTTGCCTTCTTACTCGATAGAGCTAATATAACATCATAAATATACAGTAATAGTAATCCTATTCTGATATATTGGAGTGACTCATTGAATAAACAATTTGACTTATTCAATGAGTCACTCTTTTTTATTTTAAACAAAAGACAGACTTGTCTGTTATTTGTGTATGAAAAAGAGCGAAACCAGAGAATTAATTGTAAAAACAGCCACAGAGCTATTTTATAGAAAAGGCTATAACCTCACAGGAATCAATGAAATCATTGCTGAAGCAGGGATTGCCAAAGCCACTCTATACAGTCATTTTAGATCCAAAGAAGATTTGTGCATTGCTTATTTAGAATACAAAAATGAAGATCTACTTAACAATATCGATACGTTTTGTAATGAAAAGTTGGTAGGGGAGGATAGATTAATTGCGGTATTGGAGTTTTTAATTCCATTTTTTGAGAGTGACGGTTTCAATGGTTGTTGGTGTATTAGAACAGTCGCTGAAATACCCAAAGAAAACGAAAAAATAAGGAAAACAATCCAAAATCAGAAAAAAGGATTCCTTGCCTATTTAGTGACACTTGTAGAAACTAACCTACCTGATTTAGAACCCGAAGAACAAGTGAAACTAGCCAGCCAAATTTATATGCTTTATGAAGGAGCCGTTTCAGAGAGTCATTTACACAACAGCCCATGGCCCATTTATGAAAGCATTGACTTACTCAAAACAGTCCTAGACAAACACAAACAAACAGACTTGTCTACTCAGTAAATAATATTTTTTATAAAAAATAATTCAAAAATTGAACAATAGACAGACTTGTCTGTTTTTAAAGTAACAATTAATTAATTCAACATAAATCAAACAATTATTATTTAATAAAAGACAGACTTGTCTGTATAAATTTTAACGACTATGAGCAATTTACAATCAAAAACAGCATTAGTCATTGGTGGAACCAGTGGTATTGGAGAATCAACAGTAGAAGCATTACTAGCACAAGGAGCAACCGTGCATGTAGTAGGACGTAGCCCAGAAAAAATAGCAGATGCCCCCAAGCTAGTAAAGCACCAAGTGGATATTACCAATCGAGAAAGTGTAAATGCCCTCAATGAAAAAATCGGTCAACTATCCAATTTAGATTACCTAGTGAATGCATCTGGTATATTTGGGCCCAAACCCTTTTTAGATCATACCGTAGCCGACTATGATTCCTACTTAGATTTAAATAGAGGCTTTTTCTTCATTACACAAGCAGCCGCAAAAGCCATGAAAAGCAGTGGGGGAGGAGCAATCGTAAACGTAGGATCAATGTGGGCAAAGCAAGCAGTAAAAGCAACCCCTTCATCAGCTTATTCGATGCAAAAAGCGGGTTTACATTCCTTAACACAGCATTTGGCAATGGAATTAGCCGAACACAATATTAGAGTGAACGCCGTATCACCCGCAGTCGTAGCCACACCTGTTTATCACAGTGTATTCGGTAGTGAAGAAGCCGCCAATGAAGCCCTTGTCGGATTTAATAATTTCCATCCAATTGGGCGAAATGGAACGGCAGCAGACATTTCAAATACGATATTATTCTTACTTTCCGACCAAGCCAGTTGGATTACAGGCTCCATTCTTGACGTAGATGGAGGTGTAATGGCAGGTAGAAACTAATTTTCTCATTTTTAAAATAACAAACAATGGCAACCGAAATTAAAATCAAAAACATTCCAACAGGATATCAATCAATTATTTCCAATGGTAAGCACTCCATTCTTGGAGATGAACCAATCAATGTCAAAGGCACAGACTTAGGAATGACACCTACCCAATTAGTATTGGCAGGTATTTCTATGTGCAAAGTCGCAACGATTCGCAATGTAGCTCGAAGAAAAAAAATAGCCATTGGAGATGTCGATGCAGAACTGAGCCAAGTAGCCAAAAAGAATAAAGATGGTAGTTATACTACTGAGGTTACTTCCTCCATCAAAATAGAAGGCGACATTACAGACGAACAACGAGCCATGCTCATCAAAGAGGCAGATAACTGCTATGTCACACGTTTAATAAAGGGAGATTGGGTCATTCATGAGTCAGCCGTTTTAGAAGAAGTATAATTTGCTGGGCGTGCCCAAGCCGCAATACTACCACCCGCTTGTTCATGCGTCCTCGCATGAACAAGCGGATGGCAGCACTGCGGCTTGGTCGGGCTTTCGGCTAATATGTGGCTACTCAGCTACTGTTCAGCATAGTCGTCCCTTGTCTTCGCTCCTACCGCTCAGCCTGCGGCACTCCTTGCTTCACAAGTAGCTTCCTCACGCCCCATTCCGCCTCTATCCCTCACGCAAAAACCATGATTGGATGATTGCATGACGGGATGATTGGATAGGCGTTACGCAGAACAATTAATGAATAAGCGTAACGCCCATCCTATCACCCAATCATCCTGTCATCCAATCATCGTTCCGCGTAAGGGATTGTAGTGGTAGCTTGCCGTAGAGACGTTGCACGCAACGTCTGTACAGAAAGGTAGTGAGGTAATGCCTAGCAGGGCTGACAGCGGAAGACACTGCTAGGCATCATACCGAACACCTTTTCTGCAAGGCAACTACAAACGGAAAGCCCGACCTTTTTTGCAAATCGACTTGGCAGGTTTTGAGTAAGAGCCAAACTAGAGAGACTAGGTTGAGCTTTAAACCTGATAAGTCTTGATTTGCAAAAAAGGGTACGCCCAGAAAATAGTTATGATGATGATATTTTCGTTGAACACCAATCGTCTATCGTTCAACCGTTTCATCGTTAATCGTCTATTGCATCGCCAAAAAAGCCTCACAAGTTCGCTTAATCGTTTCTTCGAGTGGGCGAAATTGCCAATTAAGAGCTTTCTTGATTTTATCATTTTGGTAGTAGTAGCGTGAGTTGGCAGTACGTGCTGTTTCGCGAGTTATGATAGGTGTAGAGCGAAGAAAGAAGGAACGCACAGCTTCTAGTCGCCAGGCGATAGCAGCAAGGAGTGGGGGAGCGGCAAAAGAAGGGCGTTTCTTTTGGAGGTGGTCGGCAACGAGGTTGAAAAAGTCTTGAAAAGATTGGTTCTCCGCATTGATAATAAAGCGTTCACCAGCAATATCGCTGTCCATCAGAGCCACCATAATTTCGATGACATCTAGCACATCTACAAAGCCCGTGCCTCCCTGCGGGTAGAAGCGTAAGCCATCATACACATTTTGGATCAGACGACTAGAACCTTTACTCCAATCACCTGTTCCAACAATGACGGATGGATTGACAATAGCTACAGGTAGCCCTTCGATATGGGCGCGCCAGACTTCTCGTTCTGCTAGGTGTTTACTAATGGCATATTGTGAATTTTCCGTACTATCTTCCCACTTTAATTCTTCATGCATATGGGGTTTGCTAGGTGTCCTCCCAATCGCAGCAATAGAACTTACATAAACAAGTTTGTTTACTTTTCGTTCGAGAGCCATATTTACTACATTGGCAGTTCCTTCGATATTGACTTGCTTCATCCAATCGGCTTCTGAAGGATCAAATGAAACAATTGCAGCACAATGATAAACTTGTTTCATACCTTCGAGTTGCTCAAATAACGCATCAGTATCTAATAAGTCGCCTTCTACCCATTCTATTTTATCCGCAATATCGGCTACCAATTTCATATTACTCGTACTTCGGCGTATGGCGCGTATGGGGTGATGTTGAGTATGTACGAGATGTCGAAGAAGATGAGCACCTACAAGTCCTGTTCCGCCTGTTACAAATATCATATGTATGTATGAATTAAATAGTGAAATGTGTGTTGAAAACAATAGGGTAAAGAGTGCTTATATGTGTTTTTGTCATAAATTGAAAAAAACACATCTGTTAAACTCGTTGGTTTACTTGTTTTACTTCCTCAAATACGATGTTCACTCATTGGATATGGATGTATAGCTTGATTAAATAGAATATGTTGTAATTTAGAGCCATACTGTCATGAAAAAGACAGGAAAGCGTCAAGTGTTAAACATGATATGACACAGTACATCTATATAACACCAACAAGTTAAAACTCGTTTAGACTTAGTTGTTTAATTGTTCTCTTTCTTTTGCTATACAGGTAGTGGATAACCACTACCTTTTTTTATGTTTTTATTAGCTCGCCTATCGCTTTACCGCTTCTTTATTCAAGCATTTTTGATTACTTTTGCAGCAAATTTAATAAACCTACAGTAAGTTGTTAGGTTTATGGTTGCAAAAGGTGACCAATCACATTTCTTCTACTAACTAACAGCTTCGATAAAATTATTCATACCTATGAGTGAAAATAAAATTAAAATTGAAAACGGAAAGTTATTTGTTCCTGACAATCCAGTGATTCCTTTTATTGAAGGAGATGGTATTGGCGTTGATATTTGGCCAGCCGCTAAAGCAGTATTTGATGCAGCTGTAGAGAAGGCTTATGGTGGAAAACGCAAAATTGAATGGGTGGAAGTATTGGCAGGTGAGAAAGCGTTTAACAAGACTGGTGAATGGTTGCCACAAGCAACTTTAGACACTATCCGTGAATATTTATTTGCTATTAAAGGACCTTTAGCAACTCCTGTTGGAGGTGGTATCCGTTCTTTGAATGTGGCACTGCGTAAGCGATTAGATTTGTATACTTGTTTACGTCCTGTAAAATACTTTGAAGGAGTTCCGTCTCCAGCAAAGGAGCCAGAGAAAGTGGATATGGTAATTTTTCGTGAGAATACAGAGGATATTTATGCGGGGATTGAGTACATGAGTGGTTCGGATGAAGTGAAGAAGCTATTGAATTTCTTACAAACAGAAATGGGTGTTTCTCAAATTCGTTTCCCTGAAACATCTTCTTTGGGTATTAAACCTATTTCTTCAGAAGGTTCTGAGCGTTTGATTCGTGCAGCTATTCGTTATGCCTTAGATCAAAAATATAAATCAGTAGCAATTGTACACAAGGGAAATATCATGAAGTTTACGGAAGGCGCGTTCAAAAGCTGGGGCTTCGAATTAGCAGAGCGTGAGTTTCCTGATCAAACTTTTACTTGGGGACAATATGATCGTATTGCAGATGAAAAAGGAAAAGCAGCAGCGAATGAGGCACAAGCAGCAGCAGTTGCTGAGGGTAAGATTATTATCAAAGATGTGATTGCTGATAACTTCTTACAACAAATTCAACTTCGCCCAGAAAATTATGATGTGATTGCTACAATGAACTTGAATGGTGATTATATCTCAGATGCATTGGCTGCGATGGTGGGTGGTATTGGTATTGCTCCTGGAGCAAATATCAACTACGAAACGGGTCATGCTATTTTTGAAGCAACGCATGGTACGGCTCCTAAGTATGCAGGTTTGGATAAAGTAAATCCTAGTTCTGTTATCTTATCTGGAGTGATTATGTTTGAGTATATGGGTTGGAAAGAAGCTGGTGATTTGATTGTGAAAGGACTTAAACAGTCCATTAAAAATAAGACGGTGACTTATGATTTTGCTCGTTTGATGGATGAACCAAAAGAAGTGAGTTGTTCTGGTTTTGGAGATGTTATTATAAGTAATATGGCATAAAGAATGTGTGATGTGCGAAGTACGATGATATGTGCTTCGCACACCACTTCTAATCTCAGTCTTATTTAGCTTATTAGCTAGTAAGCAATGTTAAGTTAAGTAAATCGGGCATGACTTTCAATGTTGCTTCATATCCTGCCTCTGCCACTTCCTCGGCTTTGTGAAAGTCAAAAATCCCACAATCATAGGCTCCTTCTACATCTATTTGAACATCGCAAGCCTCAAAATTTTCCTGAATATTTGTCCAGAGTATCATCTCAAAACTGCGGACACCAATACTGACCATTTCCTCATATTTTTTGCGGGTCCAACCATGTTGATTCACATTTACACCTATCAATACATCACATTGTGGCCGTAGTGGTTTGATGGGAAGATTATCTAATAACCCACCATCAACATATAGTTGACCTTCTATTTCGGTAGGTTTGAATACCAATGGAATAGAGGAAGAGGCGAGGACGGCTTCACTAAGGTGATTGCCTTTATTCAAATATTCGCATTCCCCACTTTTTAGATTTGATACAGCAATCCATAACTGGTGTTTGAGTTCTTCAAAGGAGTTATGCGGGATTTGCTCTTTCAATACATCATCTAAATAACCCAAACTCATAAAGCCTCTAAAAGAAAAACCTGGTCGGAATATTTCATAGAGTCGGGTTTGTTGAATAATGTCTAACATATCCGCAGGGCGTTTTCCGGCTGCATACAAACAGCCGACTATTGACCCTGCACTAGCTCCTGCAATATAAGTTGGATAAACATTGTGTTCTTCTAAGGCGCGTAATACGCCAATATGTGCCATTCCTCTGGCCCCCCCTCCACATAAACTTATACCTATTTTTTGGCTCATTGGTTTCTTCTTTTTTACAATAGTGATAAAATAGGATAACAATTAGGTTCAATAATAGATCAAAATTCAATACTAAATTTGTAAAGTGTCTGATAGCGCGAATGGCATAAAAAAACACACTACTGAATTTCAGTAGTGTGCACTTTATTTTATGGGTTAAGTGATTGATAATTTAACGCTTTTTCTTTGATTTCTTTTTTGGTTGAGGTTTGTCAATATTAGCATCAGAGGTCTGAGTACCTTTATTACGTGCTAATAAAATAAGTCCATCATCTGTTCGGATCTCCGTAGTAGATGAAAAACTTTGTTCGATTGTAGTACTTTGACTATTGATAAAAGTAGTACAGCAGTACATCATTCCAGCTAAACTGAAGGATAATAGGGTGCTTTGAAGTATTCTCTTGGTCATGGCAGTAAATTTTCGAGTGAATGGTTTCTTAAAATATCCACTATTTATAATTACGAGTGGGTTAATGTTTAGGTTTCTATTTATATAATGTTCTTTCCTAAGAAAAAGTTACATCTAAACGTAAAAAGGTTGTATGAAAAAAACTTTTTTTTTATTAATAGACGTTTTATGTCCATAAAATTAAGGTTTTTATACTGTTTTTTTGATTACAAATTTTTAGGTTTGTCGGAGTGTCCAACAAAGTAGGGGAGTTTTTTTTTAGCTAATCAACCAACTTTGTGTATTGACTAGACACCTTATAATAGAGGAAGGGAAGGTCATTTCATAGCCATTAAGTTTGTTTTATGCATCAAAGTAAGTTAGTAGAGACATTGCGGGTTTTGTCGAAACGACAGTTAGATAGATTAAAGGAGTTTGTGATTTCTCCTTTTTTTAATAAAAATGAACGCTTAGTTATTTTTTGCGACTATCTTCTGCCCTATGCACCTACTTTTGATGCGCCTGCATTGGCTCGTGAAGAAGTGTATAAGGTCTTATTTCCCAATGAAACTTATGATGATTTACGGATTCGACATACGATGTCCGATTTATTAAAACTAGTAGAGCGTTTTATTGAACAATTACAACAAGAAGAACAAACAATTTCTTCTAAATTAGCATTAGCCACTTTTTATACTGAACAGGATTTATCGAGGCATCTAAAAGATACCTTGCAGTCAATCAGTCGATTACAAAAGCAAAATCCTAAAAAGAATGAAGATTATTACCTACAACAACTCTTCATTGAACGAGAACATGCTTACTTGCTTAGTTTAGATAATAAACGTACCATCGACTATAATCTCAAGGCACGGGTTCAAAATTTGACGATCTTTTATATTGTTAAACAACTCAAGCTGGCCTGTTTAATCGCCAATACAAGTAATAATTTTGCAACCGAATTTGAGCACCCTCTCCTCAAAGAAGTATTCGATTTATTAGAACGAGGAGATTACCTAGAAATTCCTGTCATTGCCATCTATTATCAAGGTTATAAAATGCTCACCGAAGATGAAAGTGAAACGCACTTTACCGCCTTTTGTCGGCTCATTCGACAGCATTTTAGTCTTTTTGAGTATGGAGATGAAAAGATGTTGTACACCTTGGCTAAGAATTACTGTATTTGGCAAATCAATGCAGGAGAGGATCAATATTACCAATACCTATTCGATTTGTTCCAAGAAGAATTGAGTCATTATGTCGCCGCTAAAAAAGAGGTAAGCTTGACACAAGGCAATTTTAAGAACATGGTAACCGTTGGCCTTCGTTTGGGAATGTACGATTGGGTAGAAAA
>JAHDHP010000042.1 GCA_020631245.1 Bacteroidota bacterium
GTCAACAAATAGCCTAGCAATATTTGATCAATTTATTTTTTCATCTTTACTTAGCGAGGCAAGTCGTTAAAAAATAGTCGATAGGTATGAAGCACAAAAGGTATTAGTTGCTCATAATCTGTTAGAGGTAATTTGCGAGCTAATTTGATAAATCCGTTTTGCCTACTTTGTTCTTTAAGTTGTTCAAAAGCCAAGTCATCTATTAAACGCATGTTATCAGCTTTGAAATGATGTTCCCAGGGTGTTTTGTGAATACAGTAGTAAACCTCTTGTTGCTTTAAGGTGTTATATTGTCGTTGTAAATGGGAGAGATATGTGTAAAGAGGATCACCAACAATGACCAAATTACAACTAAAGTAATGTCCCCACCAAAAGATGGTGCGTAATGTAAATACATGTGGCTTTTGGAAATAACAAGGAAAATCGAGTACGACATAAGGTAATCCCTGATAATTTTCTCCTTTAGAGATATTTCCTGTTTGCAACTTTGTTCCTTTCGGGAAAGGATATGAAACTCGGTTTTCTTTCAGTACTTGCTCTAGAAAGATAAATATTCTTTCTATTTTGCTGATCATTTCGCGTTTTTGCAACAACCATTTACTATTTTGCCAAAGCTCTTGTTCGGCATCCGAAAATAAAAATTCACTAGGATAATCCATATTTGTTGATCGTTTGAAATATATAGACCGTCTTATTCTCAAGTCATTCATAGGACCCTTTATCGTTACCTTTTTCATTGTCCTATTTATCATGATCATGCAGTTCTTCTGGAAGTATGTAGATGATCTGATTGGGAAAGGTCTGGAATTGAGCGTGATAGGCGAGCTGGTATTTTACCTCTCAGCTACTATGGTTCCACTCACCCTCCCTATTGCCGTTCTTCTTTCGTCGATTATGACTTTTGGGAAAATGGGGGAACACTACGAACTCGTTGCCCTCAAATCGGCAGGTATCTCCCTCACCCGATTTATGCTGCCTCTTGGTGTCTTTGCCCTGTTTATCAGCGGAGTCTCCTTTACCTTTACCAATTGGGTAACGCCTCGTGCACAACTCAAGTCGAGTACGCTCCTCTACTCCATCACTCGCCAACGGCCAGCCCTCAATATCAAACCTGGAGTATACTATAAAGACATTGATGGTTATGTAATTCGCATTGGTAGCAAAGCTAAGGATAATAGTACGATTTATGACATCAAAATATACAATCATACCTCGCAGCGTGGCAATGTAGATATGATCGTAGCTGAACAAGGGGAAATGTTTACTGTTGGTAAAGATAGTAGTCTTATTTTCCGCTTGCAAAATGGCATTCAATACCAAGAACTCCCTCAAAAGGGAGCCAATAAAAGCCAGTACGAATATATGCGAACGCATTTTGAAGAGTACGAAATGATGTTTGATTTATCGGCCTTCAAATTTCAAGAGTCGGATGAGCGTATTTTTGAAAGCAACCAACGTATGTTGAGTGTAGGCCAATTGAAGCAGGTCATCGACTCATTGGATGTGGATGGTATTGATCTGGTGCATCGCATGACAAGAAGCTTGCGTTCTCATTATAGCTTTATGCGCGATACCTTCCAATTTGATCAAAAACTAGATTATAGTTCCAAGTTAACTACTGGCTCAGATTATCTCGCTTCCTTTAATGCTCCTCCTAGTGCACAAAAAGAAGTAGTAGAACGAGCTAAAAACCAAGCTCGAAATGTAAAAAGCTTTAGTCGAGTCAATAAACAGCGACTCAAAAATGATGAAAAGAAAATCAATCGCTTTGCCATTGAGTTTCACTATAAAATAGCTATCTCTCTCGCTTGTTTTGTTTTGTTTATGATTGGAGCACCACTAGGAGCCATTATTCGAAAGGGAGGTTTTGGACTACCAATGGTCATCGCTATTTTCTTTTTTGCCATTTTTCACATTCTAAGTACTGTTGGAAAAAAAGCAGCAGAAAAGTTTGTATTCAGTGCTTTTACAGGGGCATGGATGGCAACCATTATACTATTACCACTAGGCATACTTCTAACTTATTGGGTCAATAGTGATCATCCTATTGCTAAGAAAATAATAGCCTCTCGTGGTGGTTTAAATTATATAATTGCCTTTTTCAACCAATTTTCTCGGAAAAAAACAGATGTATAATGACTTATCATTTTTTAATGTCCTTGCTACTCAGTACTTTTTTATTTTGTGCCGCGTCTTGTGGGCAAAACGCCAAACAAACAAGTACTCCTCCAGCAGAAATGCAGCCCCTTTACCACCAACAAACACCTACTACTAAGGCTGAAGGGGAGCTAGAAAAAGTGGTTAAAACAGAAGCAGAATGGAAGGCACAACTAACGGAGGAGCAATATTATGTCACGCGTGAAAAAGGAACAGAGCGCGCTTTTACGGGTAAATACCACGACTATAAAGGCAAAGGGACTTATAAATGTATAGGTTGTTCACTCCCCTTATTTGATTCTAAAACAAAGTTTGATTCGGGTACTGGTTGGCCGAGTTTCTGGAAGCCTATTGAAAAGGTACATATAAAAGAAGAAGCCGACAATAAATATGGTTGGAATCGAGTGGAAGTATTATGTAATCGGTGTGATGCTCATTTAGGGCATGTTTTTGATGATGGCCCTGCACCAACAGGATTACGCTATTGTATTAATTCGGCTTCCTTGCAATTTGAAGAGAACTAAAAAAAGCCCACTAATTAATTAGTGGGCTTTTTTTAGTTTCGATATTATTATTTATCTAGGAGCCGAATTTAAGGTAGGATTTTGGTATTCTAGCTCTTCTTCATCTAGTTCTTCTTCATCGGATACTTTTATTAGTTGCCCTTTATCCTCCTTAGAACTAGCTTTTACTTCGATAAACTCTAGCTGATTATTATCTTGTTTTTCTTCCTTGTTTACTGTTTCCTCTTCCACTACTGGCATTTCAGTTGAGGGTTCTTCAAAGCCAAAATCCATTTCTTCTCCCCCATAATCCATGTTTTTATATTTCTCTTTTGTTTCTTCACTCACTTCTACTTCGCCACAATCGTTGCAATCATCACTTTGCATTCTATCGCGTGTTGTCAAAATCAAACCATCTTTTACATTTCGATGCATGCAATTACCATTACTAGCAAACATTACCACATCTTCATAAGAGCGGGAAGTCGTTGCCATATATCCTACCTTCGCCATTTCCATTACTACCTCTTTATGTGAAAAAGCACCTTCTCCATCCACATCAGCTTTACTAACGATTTTGAAGGTCTTATCTAGTGAGTTAGATTTACAGCTCAAAACACCTTTCCTTCCCATGATGTAATTAGAAATAATATGTGCATCATCAGCAGTAAATTCAACAATTCGATGTCTAGAGTCAACTTTTCGAAAAATTAATGTTGAGATTTTAACATTAAAGACTTTATCTTTTTTTAGGCTTTTAATTTCAGGGCTTTCTACTAACATTGATCCAAGTTCTTGTCCATAACTCGAATAGCCACTTAATAGTAAGAGGGTTAACAAAAAAGTGAAATATTTCATGGTTCTTCTTTTAGTCCAAATGTGGGTTATTACAGGATACAGGATCATCTAAGATACAAAATATTGGTGATTAATCAAACTAATATACATTCTCATATACATCAAATTAATAAAATTAGCATCATTTAATTTGCAAATTAACAGTACTCAATGATTTGCATTACCATATCAATGTTTAAACTTCAAATAACAAAATAAATGAGGTTCAAATTTAATTAAATTTATCAATAAAAGAAGTGGGTAGGATTTAATTTATCTTTTTTTATTTTGGGCACATCCCCCCTTTTCCTTTCTGGATAAATGCGTTTGCATTTATCCAGAAAGGAAAAGGGGGGTCGGGCTTTCGGCTAATATGTAGCTACTCGCACAGGCTTCGCTATGGTCGTCCCTTGTCTTCGCTCTTACCGCTCAGCCTGCGGCACTCCCTAGCTCAGACCTATGCTCCTCACGCTCCATTCCGCCTCTATCCCTTGTGCATGAGTAATAGGACTATGCTGAACTAGTGGCTGTGAGGCAACTACAAACGGATAGCCCGACCCCATTTTTTGTTTATGAAAATGCTACCAGCGTAGACGCTGGCGGTAGCATTTTTATAAACAAAAATGGGGGCGCGCCCAAAAGAAGCAAAGAATCTAAAAAAATTTGTACATTGCTGTTTTTTATTTCAAAAATTGAAGCATGGAAACGACTAATAAATTTATGAAGGAGGCTATTCGCTTATCTATTGAAAAAATGCGAGCTGGAAATGGGGGGCCTTTTGGGGCGGTTGTTGTAAAGGATGGTGAAATTATCGCTAGGGGATTTAATCAAGTAACCTCTTCTAATGACCCTACTGCACATGCAGAGATGGTGGCTATTCGAGAGGCTTGTAGTAAATTGGGTTCCTTTCAATTGACTGGCTGTGAAATATATACGAGTTGTGAGCCTTGCCCAATGTGTTTGGGTGCTATTTATTGGGCGCGTCCTGATAAGGTTTATTATGCAAATACGAAGGAAGGAGCCGCAGCTATTGACTTTGATGATCAGTTTATTTATGAAGAAATAGATTTACCTATTTCAGATCGCAAAATGCCTTTTATCCATATGATGGAAAAAGAGGCAAAAGTAGCGTTTGATGAGTGGGCTGACAAACAAGATAAGATAGAATATTAAATTATTAGCTGAACATATTCAACATATTAAATAGAATTAATTATTTTTGAGTTAGCTGGTTGTCTCTATTTTAGTGCATAAAACTTACTAATGCCATTACTCAATCCCAATACGATCTTCGCTAGGCGATACCGATTAGTCAAACATCTAGGAACGGGTGCTTTTGCTGAAGTGTGGAAAGCAGAAGATACACTGGCATCAAATACGGTCATCGCTATTAAGATATATGCACCTGATAAGGGGATGGATCAAGATGGCTTGAAGATTTTTAGGAATGAGTATGCCCTTCCCTATTCGCTGAAGCATACGAATTTATTAACTGCCAAACACTTTGATGTATATAATGGCTCTCCTTATTTGGTGATGAACTATTGTGAGGAAGGTAGTTTGATGCGCCGATTGGTGAACAAGCATACCTTTACCGAAAATGAGCTGGCTAATATTTTAAAGCAAATTGGCAATGCGCTTGATTATGTGCATAAAAGTGGTTTATGTCATAAGGATATAAAACCTGAAAATATTTTGATTGAAAACCAAGATACTTATGTCTTGGCTGATTTTGGTATTAGCTCTCGCATTCGTCGAACGATTATGCAGAATATGGCTGCGGATAAACATCAAGCGAGATACCTTACTTTTACGCCTGCCTTCGCTCCTCCCGAAAGTCATAAAAGTCCTCCTGCTCCTTCGGGTGATATTTTTTCTTTAGGGGCTACTTTATATGAATTGGCTGCGGGCAAACTCCCTTTTGAACAAATGGGTAAAGCTGTTAGTGAAGGGGCTTTTATGCCACAACTTCCTTCCTCTTTTACTAATTCATTTTATCAACTACTCCTTCAGTGTATGGACATTGATCCCAAAGTGCGTCCTACTGCTTTGGAGTTGCATGAATCGGCTAATCATTACTTAAAAAAAGGGCAATGGTTATTGGGAGATACCCCTTCTCATAACACCGTTCAGATTCCCGATGAAATGATTGAAAAGGAACCTGAAACACAAGAAGTAAAACGCCCACTCCCTACCGATAAAGCTGGTACTTCAAGCTCTAAAAGTAAGGCTTGGCTTTTTCCTTTATTGGCTTTACTAATATTGAGTGGCGTGATTGCTTCCTATTTTTATTGGAGTAATGCTGAAAAGTCTTCCCCTCAATGGACGTTGGAAGAATTATTTCCTAATCAGGTGGTGTCTGGTGATTCTATCCATTCATCACATCGCCAAAGCCTTCTCCATTATATCAATAAAGAGAAGGCTGTTCCTACTGATTGGAGGTGGGACACAGCTACTTGGCAGGTGGTGGACTTTGGTTTAGCTAACAAAGAATCAAGTATTGCAGCCTTTTCTATTAATGAATCCAAGTCCCTAAAAAACTTGGTTATTTTAAGTACTACTTCAACTGGCAAGTATCAATTAGAAAAAGAGATGGCTTGCCAAAATTGCACTTCTTTACAACTAATAGATAAAGGGGAGAAGGTCATTTTAAAAGATACTAATCTCAAAGAAAGAATTCATAAGGCTAAAAATCAAGAAATTAAAGTCATACAGGCAGATGGCGGTTTTCGATTGCTCTTTCAAGAAGATAATCAAATTGAATATTGGTCTTGGTAATTACAACTCACTTCTAAGCTACTTATATGTTAGGTATCCATAAAGCACCCGCACTTTTTATTCTTCTAACAGGCATTATACTTTTTACTCCTGTCTCTACCCTCTTTGGTCAATGCCCAGCAGAACCATTTATAGCTGCTGCTACTACTGAAATATGTAGTGGTGATTCTTTTAGTATCATTGCGTCATTTGATGTAGAGGGGATGGGTAATAGTGGTGTTTTTTCTATAAATTCCGTTCCTACTTTATTATTACCCTCAATACTTAATCTAGATGAAGCAACTAACATCACCATTCCTCCTAATACTAGTTGCGATCCTATCACCTACACCTTTACTGCAGTTGCAACATGTGATAATAATGATGATATTCCCCCATTAGATCCTGCTGATTTACAATGGGAATTAACTGTATACCCAGCTTTAAATGAAGATTTTTATACCATATCAGAGGGAGATTGTGATAATGCAACCTTAGTAACTATTGCATGTGATAATTATATTTTAATTGATCCTGATCCTCTTCCTAGTATTCCTTCAGGTGGAGAGGTAGGTATTGATAGTTGGGGGATTACGTATAATGATGGCCCGAACGGAATAGCTTGTTTTGATGAAGAAGTGAATGTAAATTTTGAATGTTTAGCAAGCTGTCCTTCGAGACCTTCATTAAGCATTGATAAAAATGCTATTTGTGGTGATGAAGAAATTCAAATTTGTGTGGATTTCGAAAATCTAGGAAATGGTTTTACTGCTGATATAGTGGTAGAGGAGGGAAATAATTTGCTCCCCCCTTCAAATATTTTGCAAGCGGGTGACTGTTACAATATTTCTTTACCTAGTCATACAGATTGTGAACCTATCGAATACCAATTTGTGCTGAATGCGACTTGTGAAAATGGTTCGGATATTTTGGGATCTATCAATGCGATTTCTAAAAAAGTATTGGTATTTCCAGACTTCAATAATAATTTCCTCCTGACAACTGATGGGGACTGCCAAACAGGCTCTACTATCACTCCAATATGTATACATTATTCCGTTACTCCTCCTCCAGGCGGCTCTACGATTCCATTACCTGGTGAATTTGGAGAAGATACTTGGCTGATTAGTTATGATTATCAGGCAAATCCACCTCTCGTAAATTGTTTTGAAGAGGTACCGTTTCTTGTTGATTATTCTTGTAATGACAATTGCCCACTTGATCCATTTATTGCTGTTGATTTTCCAGATGTATGTGGAGATGATTTGGTTACCATTTCTGGTATGTTTGGTGTAAATGGCACATTAGCGGCTAATTTTATTATTACAGAAACAACAGGCTTGATTACCAATATAACAGAAGGAGAAGCATTTAGCTTACCTATTAATAAAGGATGTGAACCTGTTTCATATACCTTTTCGGCAGAAGCCATATGTGAGGGAAATGTTATTCCACCAGCCAATTCTAATGATATGATTCTGGTGGTAACCGTTTTTCCAACATTCAATTTGAATCAATTAGATATTGTTGAGGGGGAATGTGGTATTCCTACGAATATCACTTCCGATTGTCCTCATTATGATATTCAAGCTCCTTTTGGTGGGCCAACTACTCCTAATAATGAAGAGGTAGGTGAGGATAAATGGACGATCAATTATGAATTCAATGGCAATTCTGCCTCTTATACTTGTTTTATTGATGAAATAGTAGCAGTACCTTATAATTGTGGCTCTTCCTGTCCTGCTGATCCAGTTATTACCGCTAATTTCACAGAAATATGCAGTGGTGATCGAATAAGGATTAGTGGTTTCTTTAACACTACTGGTTCACAAAGTGGCTCCTTTCAAATTAGTGAGCAAACAGGAATCATAAGCAATATTTTAGAAGATAGACCTATCTCTTTCCCTTTAAATACGGGTTGTGATCCTCAAACGTACACATTTACTGCGACAGCTTCTTGTGATGATGGAACTCCTATTTTGGGTTCTACCGATAACTTGGTGCTTACTGTCACTGTTTACCCAGATTACAACAACAACTTTATGAATGTTACAGAAGGTAATTGTGAGGAGAGTGGGTTTTTATCTACTACTTGTGACAATTACGAACTAACGACTATTGGAGGTCCTACTTTACCGAATCCTGAAGAAGCAGGAAATGATTTATGGGAAGTTAGGTATATTGGAGGGAGTCCAGATGACAAAATCTGTTTTTCACCTGTACAAGTGGAGGTTCCTTATAGTTGTGGTGGATTCTGTCCTTCTGATCCGTTTATAAATGTGGATAAGCATACTATTTGTGAAGGAGAAGCTATAATTATTACTGGAGGTTTTAATAATCCAGGATCTGCTGGTTTAACAGGTAGTTTTACAATTGAAGATGCATCTGGCACTATTACTAATATTATAGCAGGAGAAGCCTTCCAATTACCAGTAAACGAAACCTGTGAAGTCGCCACTTATGTATTTATTGCTTCTGCTAGTTGTTCTGATGGTTCTTTTATAAATTCAACAGAAATACTAACTGTTTCTGTAGATGTATATCCTAGTTTTAATGCCTCTTTTATCTCTTCCATTCCTGGAGATTGTGGTGCTTATGGTTCTGTTTCCTCCGTTTGTAGCAATTATCAAATTATACCTCCACCAAATCCTGTCATACCAACTCCTGGTCAAAATGGCAATAATACTTGGACGATTAGCTATAATGATGGTAGTAACAATTCCCCTTGTTTTCAAGATGTCCCTTTTAATGTTCCTTACTCTTGTGGTAACAATTGTCCTACAAATCCTAAAATTACTTCCAACAAAGCCTTTGTTTGTAGTGGAGGTCAAGCAACTATTATAGGCAATTTCGGAATTGTAGGAACAGGTGAGTTAAGTGGTTCTTTTGAAATAACTGAAGCCACAGGAAGTATTACGGATATTCAATCGAATCAACCTTTTTTACTACCTAGTAATACGACCTGTGAGCCTGTTGACTATGTATTTACTGCTATTGCAACTTGTACAGATGGTTCTCCAATTTCACCTGTCAACCCCTCTGACTTAAACTTATCTATTACTGTTTTCCCTGCTTTCAATGAAGATTTCATTAGCATAGAGGAAGGAACATGTGATAAAGCTGGAAGTATCTCTTCCATTTGTAATGATTATGTTTTGACAGGACCTACTACTCCTACTATTCCTGCGCCCGGCATCAATGGTAATGATACTTGGATCGTAAATTACAATGGAAATAATTGTTTTAGAGAAATAGTCGAAGTGTTTTATAGTTGTGGAGAAACCTGCCCTTCTAATCCAGCTATTAATGCCAGCCAAGTGAATGTTTGTCCAGGAGATATTATTCAAATTAATGGAGGTTTTGGTAATCCTGGTACTAATAATTTAGGGGGTTCTTTTGAAATTATTGAATCGACTAATACCATCCAAGACATTAAATTGAATCAAAACATTACGATCCCTGAAAACAACTCTTGTGATCCGATTACATATACATTTTCTGCTATTACGACCTGTGATAATGGAAGTAATATCCCTGGTACTTCTTCCAATAGTCTTATTACAACGGTAACGGTTTATCCCGACTACAATCCTGAGTTTATTACGATTACAGAAGGAACTTGTGGAATAGCAGGTAGTGTAACTAGTTCTTGTGATCAATATCAGGTGCTTGCTCAAGATGGTCCAACTGTCCCAAGCCCTGACACCGAAGGGAACAATATATGGCATATAGAATATCTAACTCCTAATGCCAATATCAATGCTTGTTTTAATACACAAGTTGTTACTGTTCCTTATGAATGTAGTGGGGATTGTCCAAGTAATCCATCTATTGAAAGTGATAAAATAGCCATTTGTAGTGGAGAAATGTTAACTATTACAGGTAAATTTGGAACACCTGCAAATGGTAATTTTCAAGGAAGCTTTGCCATTTCTGAGAGTACTAATACCCTTACAAATATTCAATCAGGCATTCCTTTTGAAATTCCTTTTTACGACAATTGTGATCCGGTACAATTAACCTTTATTGCAACTGCCACTTGTAGTAATATGGAAAATATTCCTGGAACTACAGAAGACTTAAAAATTGTAGTAGATGTTTATCCTCCTATCAATGAAGATTTCTTGGCTGTTGATATTGGAACATGTGATGTAAGTGGTATGTTGTCTAGTAGTTGTCCCAACTATTTACTTATCCCTCCTACCGAATTGACAATCCCTGAAGCTGGTGAAAGTGGAACGGATATATGGACAGTTAGATATACCAATGACACAAATGAAGAAGTATGTTTTGAAGAAGAAATATCCGTGCCTTATAATTGTGAGGTAGCTTGTCCTTCAGTTCCTTTTATTACTAGTACAGCAAGGGAGGTATGTGGTGATGCGACGATTACCATTTCGGGAGAATTTGCGATACCTGGAACAGGGAATTTTTCAGGCTCTTTCAGTATTAGTGAAACATCTGGAGAAATCACCAATATACAAGATGGAGTTCCTTTTTCTCTTCCTAAAAATTTGGGTTGTGAGGCAGAAACATACACTTTTGCTGCTTCTGCAAAGTGTAGTAACGATAGCCCTATAACAGGTATTGATCCTATAACGGTTACTGTTTATCCCAGTTTTAACCCTAATTTAATTATTCGTGAGGAAGGAAGATGTGGAATAGCTGCAAGCATTCGTTCTGATTGTCTTAATTATGAACTTAATCCGATTGGGTCAACGACTATACCTGGTCCAGGACAATCTGGGAATGATAACTGGAATTTAACATATACAGGACTTAACCAAGGCTGTTTCCCCAATCAACAATTACAAGTTGCTTATAGCTGTGGAAACTCTTGCCCATCTCAACCTAGTATTTCTGTAAATGAAGAAGCAATTTGTAGTGGTGGTACGATATTGATAAAAGGGGTCTTCGGACAATCCGAAACAGGAAGTTTAAATGGTGAGTTTTCTATACGAGAGGTGTTTGATCGAGTAACCGACATCGAAAATGGAATTGCTTTTCAAGTTCCTGAAAATAACAATTGTGAACCTATACCTTTAACCTTTATTGCTACTCCAACTTGCTCTAATGGTACTGATATTTTTGGTAATCCTGAAGATCTAACTGTAAGTGTTACGGTCTACCCTTCCTTTAATCCTGATTTTGTAGCTATTAATACAGGGACTTGTGAGGAAGCGGGAGATATAAACTTACTTTGTGACAATTATACTGCCTCGATAGTAGGCAATCCTACCATTCCGACTCCTGGTATGTCAGGAAATGACATATGGACTATCTCCTATGATACACCAGACAATGATAATTCTTTGTGTTTTACTCCTACTGAAATCAACGTTCCCTATAATTGTGGTGTTACCTGCCCTAGCTCACCAATTATTGAAACCGATAACTTAGAAGTTTGTAGTGGAGATCGAATACGCATCACAGCTTCTTTTGAAGAACCTGGATTAGGGGCATTGGGAGGTACTATTTCCATTACTGAATCAAGTGGAGAAATCACTAATATTACCAGTGATGTTCCTTTTGATTTACCAGAAAACAATACTTGTACTCCAAATGTATATACCTTTACTGCTAGTGCCCTTTGTGATGACAATACCATCATTAATGGAGATCCCAGTAAAACAGTACTTTTAATTACTGTTTATCCTAGCATAAATGAAAATCTAATCTTAATAAATCCTGGTGACTGTTCGACTGCTGGAAATATCGTTTCTGTATGTGATAATTACACAACGGAACCCGTCAATGAACCAACGATTCCAACTGAGGGGATATCAGGTAATGATTTATGGACCGTCAGTATCAATGATGACCATTTTTGCAAAGAAACCCAAACCATTCAAGTTCCTTATGCCTGTAATGTAAACTGCCCGGAAGATCCTTATATTAAAATAGCAAATACCTATGTTTGTGGCGGGGATGATATTACGATCACTGGAGGATTTGATATTATTGGATCTGACTTTCAAGGTGGTTCTTTTTCGTTTACATCTTCTGACAATGCTATTCCGAATATAGAAAATGGTACTCCATTTACTGTTCCAATAAATGAAACTTGCTTTCCACAAACATATACCATTACAGCCATAGCAACTTGTGAAAATGGGGATCTTATACTACCCAATCAGCCCGAAGATTTGGAATTGACAATTACCGTCTTCCCTACTTTCAATGAAGGTTTATTAAGTATTGTATTGGGAGATTGCACAAGGGCTGGTAGTGTAAACTCGCTTTGTAATAATTATGAGGTTATTCCTCCACCTAGCATTACGATCCCTCAACCTGGAGAAAGTGGTAATGATCTGTGGAAAGTAAGTTATAAAAGTGAAGAAGATGTTGTTTGTATCTTTGAAGAACCTGTTCTTGTACCTTTTAGTTGCGATGTAAGTTGTTCGGAAGAACCTTTTATTCAGGCATCTTCCCTTGAAGTTTGTAATGGAAATCAACTTAGACTTAGTGGTTTCTTTGGAATAAATGGAGAAGCAAATACCGACTTCTTTTATACGGATCAAAGTGGTTACTTATCGAATATTAAAAACCTAGAAACAATTGACTTACCCGATAATAACACTTGTAATCCTATAGTCTATAAAATTGTTGCTACTGCCTTTTGTAATGGACAAGCAGTAGAAGGAAGCCCAGAGGATATGAGGATTGATGTCATCCATTATCCTTCCTTTAATGTAGACTTTATAAGCTTTGAACCTGGCACCTGTGAAGAAGCAGGAGAATTAGTAAGTAGTTGTATTAATTACCAAGTTATTCCACCTAATAATCCTACTATACCAACAAACAATGTATCTGGTTTTGACACTTGGACAGTTACTTACCCCAATTCTCCCTGTTTTATACGACAAGAAATTGAAGTCCCTTATGCATGTAATGTATCTTGCCCTTCTAATCCTTCTATATCCATAGATAAAAATGTCATTTGTAGTGGAGACGAAATTATAATAAAAGGGCTATTTAATGATTTAGGAGATGGTAATTTGACAGGAAGTTTTGAATTTGAAATTAACAATATATCGACCTCTATTCAAAATGGTGTTCCGTTTACCCTACCTCCTAATATCTCTTGTGATCCCATCACATATAATATCAAAGCGACAGCTACTTGTGGTGATGGAACTCTTATTAATGGGGATGAAGATGCTCTCTTTCAAATAGTTGTTGTATACCCCGAATATAACGAAGAATTTATCACTAATATCAAAGGAACATGTGGACAAGCAGGATATCCCACTAGTTCATGTCTGAATTATCAATTCGAAGCTATTGGAGAGCCTACTATTCCTCCGCCTAATAGTAATGGAACTGATCCGTGGATCGTTTATTATGTGGATGATACTGGGTTCTCCTGCATTGACCATATTATTTCAGTGCCCTTTAGTTGCGATAATACCTGCCCAGAAGACCCATATATTGAAGTATCTCAAACAGAAGTTTGTAGTGGAGATATGATCACTTTTGAAGGCTTTTTCAGACAAAACGCAGGGAATAGTGGCTTCTTTGAAATTACCGAACTTACTGGTAGGATTACTGACATAAATGTAGATGAACCATTGATTTTGCCAGAAGTTACGACTTGTGAGCCAGAAATATTTACCTTCTTTGCAAGAGCATATTGTAATATTGATGACCCGATTAATGGTGATCCTGATTTGATGACGGTAAATGTTACTGTATATCCTGCATTCAATGAAAAACTGATTCAAATCGAAAATGGGACTTGTTCAAGTAAAGGACGTGTCTTCCTTGGATGTGAAAACTATATTTTAGGAGACACAAGCAATTTAACCCTCGCTGCTCCTGGCGAATCAGGAAGTGACTTAATCCCTATTTATTATGATGATGCAGGTAGCAATACAAACTGTTTTCAAGAAACAATAGCTATCCCTTACAATTGTGGCGTAAGTTGCCCTACTGATCCTAGAATATTTATTACTAGCAATCAAGAGGTTTGTGGAGGTGATGAAGTTATTATTTTGAGTGAGTTTGGAACACCTGGTTCTGGTAATTTAGAAGGTTCTTTCTCTTTAGAAGTCTTGACAGGAGATATTCAAGAAGAAATTTTTATTGGACAAGCATTCACCATTCCACCTAATTTGACCTGTGACCCCGAAGAAATCATCATAAGTGCTACTGCCATTTGTAGTGACAATACTCCAATTTTGGTGGAAGGAACCCAAATGACTATTACGCTCATCCACTATCCTAGTTTTAACGAAGAAAACCTAGTCATTACACAAGGAGATTGTGAATCAATTGGTAAGGTCAGTTCTATATGTACCAACTATAGCATCATCCCTCCTTTAAATGGAGAACTACCCACTCCTAACAATTTTGTGTTGAACAATTGGACCATCAACTATAATGATAGTAATGCCTGTTTTTCAAATGAAGAAGTGAGTGTCATTGCCAATTGTAATAGCACCTGTGCAGCCGATCCAGAAATATACTTGAATACATCGGTAGCTTGTGCAGGTGACTCCATTTTAATCAATGGACAATTTAATATAGAGGGAACAGGAGACAATCTTGAAGAAATCAATCTTGAAGAAACATCAGGACTCATCAAAAATATAGAATTAGGAGAGTACTTCCGATTACCCAACATTAATAACTGTGATCCTATTACGCTAACTTTCACAGCAACAGCTACTTGTCAAGGTGATACAATTGAAGGTATTACCGACAAATTAGTACAGAAAATTTTGGTCTATCCAAATGCCTTTGACCCAAATGCCTTTAATTTTACAACAGGGAATTGCTCCGTCCCAAGTAGCTTAAATGCTGATTGTAGTAATTATCAAATCACCAACCCAAGTCCCATTATACCTAACCCTGGAGAATCAGGTACTGACACCTATACGGTTAAATATATAAATCCTGATTTCCCTGATCATGCCGACATTTGTAACATCAAAGATTCTTTAATCTATATTGACTATAGTTGTGGTTCTAATTGTGCAAGTGAACCTAATATTCAAACAGCAATATGGCAAGGAAACGGAACAATGGCAACGGACAAAAACATATCTATCATTAGTGGAGATACAATTGTTATTGAAGGGAGTTTCAACATACCTAGTTCTGGTAGTTTTTCAGAATCTTTCGCTATTGAAAACACCTTCGGTTTTAGCCTTATCGAAAATACTGAAAATAGATTCGTCCTGAAATCGAATCTGGATAATAGTTGTAATAGTCAAACCTATCGTTTTGTAGCTGAAGCAATATGCTTCTTAGAGGATCAAGATAGCACACAAATAATACCAGCTCAACAGGTAGAAGATCTAATAGTTGAGGTAACCGTTTATCCTCAACCTAAAGCTACACAAGCTGCCAATTGCCAACTAGAAGTAGTACCCGAATGTGAGGACGATCTTATTGCCATCGAATTTTTCTACGATAACTTCCAAGACAATTGGTTAAATCAAGGTATCCCCTATCCTAGAAATGGAGATAGTCTACGTTGGTATTCGACCTACTATTATTACAATGAATCAGGTGTACTCCAATTTCAATATACCTCCCCTATCGAAACAATCTATGCAAGTGACTGCCCTGAAACAGGTTGTCCATACCCTGTAATTGTAGCGAAAGAAGGTACACTCGATGATAATAAACCTGAAAGTCCAAAATCAAATAATGGACCTGTTATTTTATTCTGCTTCTTACCAGACTTGCTAAACGAGAATATTAATTTGGAAGAGGTAACCTACCAGTGGGGATACCAAAAGGTGAACCCTGATGGTACAAGTCAGTTTATCATTCCTGATAACAAGAATACCAACTTCCCATTTTATGTAGTCAATCCCAATCAAGAAGATGTCACCTCCCTCTTTGACTACGGAATAGAAGTTAAAATTGATGGCTGTGTAAACAGTCCTAAAGTATACTATCATGGAAAAGTAGGAGATGAAGAAATTCCGATAACGCGTAAACCATACTGGCAAGTTTTTCCTAACCCAACAGATGAACAATTCACACTTGAATTATTCCACAATGACATTAAAGGAGATCTACACATCACCCTTTACAATCGATTAGGACAAATTGGCAACTATTGGACGTTAAATAAACAGGAGAAACTAATAGAAAAAAACTTTAAGGTAAATGATTTACCTGCGGGAGTCTATCTATTAGAAATTATTCATAGAGAATCAGGTGAAGTATGGATGGAGAAGGTAGTTATTTTTTAAATGGAGGAATCAGAATTATGAAAAAAGCGATACTTATACTATTAACTGCTTTATTGATCCCTTTTATAGTAGAGGCACAATCCTTTAGCCCTGCTCAAAAAAGAGTCATAGAAGAAAATGCTAATCGCGTAATTCAGCGATATACCATTTATGGAACCCTGACTGAAAATACCAGCACCATATCACTAGATTATGTCGAAGTATTTTCAGAACTATTTACTAGTCCCAAGACCCAAGTTTATCAGGACGCTAGTTTACCTAACGTTACTACCAACTACCTAGAAGTCAGCGATTATATCCAACGATTACAAGCATACTACCCAGAAGGAATAGTCATTAGTTTGGAAAATAAGAAATTTGGAGAACCCTACTTAATACTCTCGGATGGAAACTATCAAATAGACCTTTATGCCACAAAATTCATAAGTGGATACACAAAAGAAGAAACGATAATGAGTGAGGAATATCCACTGGTATTTAGTATTCGTTTTGATAAACAACTAAAAAACTTTACCATACACGAAATACGCCTACAAGAAGAAAATCCACCCGACTTAGCTACCAATACCGAACCTCCTGCTTCAAACGAGAAACCTATTGAAGAACAATTACCGACCGAAGAAACTTCCGACATACCAGTCGAAGACACTGAAATTGAAGTAGAACCCTATACACCACCTGTTGTCAAAGAAGAACCTGAAACACCACCTGTTGTCAAAGAAGAACCTGAAACACCACCTGTTGTCGAAGTAGAGCCTACTCCAACTGAACCACAAGAGGATACAGAACCAGAAATTGCCGATATTCCAATTACTGAACCACAAGAAGAGACGCAAGAAACACGTGTAAGGGTAAAAGCCAAAAAAGAACCAAAAGAGAAAGACCCCGAAAAAGAGCAAATTAAAAAAGAGAAGAAAGAGTTTCGACAAATGGTAGGGCAAACAGAAGGACGCGGTTTATTTGTAAAATTAAACTTAGGACTTGATCTTGGAAATACACAAGTAGATGTTAGCAATTTATCATCTACCTATCAGTTATCTACTAGTTCGCCTTTATCGCCTTTTGCTAAAGTAGGATTGGTCTATTTTATCAACCAAAATATCGGATTTGGTTTTGGATTAGGATATCGATCCTATGCCACACAAATAAACTTAGATCAACGATTTGAACAATCCGAAAACGGGTTTGATATTGATAATGATGAATATATTCAACGCAATTACTTAGCTGACAATATCAAAGAAAAATATGCCTTCCCTTTTATTGAAGGAGAAATAAGTCTTAACTTTAAGTACCAACTCAATGAACGAATTGGCATCTTTGCCAATATAGGAGGACAAAGAGGACTATTGCGCCTAAATACAAACTCAACAGTTACTATTGGAGAGCTTGTAACACAAAATACATACGGCGCATCCTTCTTAATAGACCCATTTACTCAACTAACAGCCACTGGTTCAGTTCCCATATTTAGTTACATTCCTCTAGACGAAGCAGAAGCAGAAGTACTTGATAAATATGACATCTATAACGATGCATTTAGAAATAGCACCAATTACACCCTAAGCCTAAAGGAAATAGAAGTAGATCCACCACTCAACCTTTTTCTTGAAGCTGGGCTTTCTTTATCCCTAACGAATCGATTGAAAGCTAGAGTTGGCGCAGCCTATTTTATAGGACTCAATAAACTCAAAGAGCAAGGAGAAATTGCTAATTCATTTTTTAATGTAGAACAAGTGGACATTAAAAGTGAGGTAGACACAAAGTATGAGAGCTTTTTACAACAAAGTAATGCATTATCTACCAGACACTTAAGCTTTCAAATTGGACTAATCTTAGAGTTAGACCGATAATAGATATTTTATTTATTTTCTCACTTCCTTAATAAAAGATTTATGAACAAACACTACCTACAAATTAATTTTATTACCTATCTTAGTATAGTTTTATTATATCTAACTTTCTTTTTCTGTGCGAGTTGTGCAAGCGAACCCACTTCTAAAAATCAAGAAAAACAAACAACAACAACTGAAAACAAAAAATCTGTAGCTTCAAATCCCAACCCCACCATTCCAGCCCCACAAAAGGCTGAAAATGATCCTAAGTCTACAGTTGAGCCAGTTATCGCTGACATTCCTATCGAAAAAAATGACGATGCTAAATCTGATAAAAACAACAACGAAACTAACAATAAAGAAAAAGAAACAAAGCAAGTAAAAGAAAAAACGGCAACAACAAAAGAAACGAAAAAAGCGAACCCTTCTTTGGTAAAAGATATGCAAGCTACCTTCGATCAACTTCAAAAACTTGAAAATCGAAGAGAACGTCGTAAATTTGTAAACTCGTTTCTAAAAGACAAATGCAGCCCTAATTGTAGTGTTCTGGTAAAAAATACTAACCAAGAATACCCCAATGTTCGAGACTTTGTACAACAAATTGGAAACGCAAACTTGTCTGCAACAGTAGTAAATGTATTAACCGATTCTGATGGAAAAGTGACGAGAATAGAAGTGAAGAGCGAATAATTTTATTAAATCTTAGTGTAAATACATCCCAACTCAAATCAAAGCAATATGCCGAATAATCGCTTAACCTATCGATACCTAGTCTACCTGTCCTGCTTAGTAATATGCCTATTTACCGCATGTGCTTCAGAAGAAAACCAATCTGACTCATCTACTCCAAAAATGGATGAGGCCAAAATGCCATCTAACATAGAAGATGAAAATACCCAAGAAACTAGTTCAAATACAACAGTTGCAACCAACTCAACAAGCACTAGTCCGAGCAATGAACCTACAACTCCTAGCAATAATCCACCCCCAACAACACAAACGATCCCAACTCAGACACCCAATAATAAATTACCTAATATTATAACCAAAGAAGCAAAGCCTGGAGATCAATCACAAATAACGCTAATAGACGAAGACAATGAAGAAATATTAACAATCAATATTCCCAATCAAAATGAACCCTCCACTAAAACAGCAACTCCTAGCACACCTCCAGTTCAAAAAATAGAAGAGAATAATGCAATCTCTACTAACCCTGCACACCTACCTAATAAAACATTTACACCTCCACCGCCACAGCCACCTAACCCTGGAGAACTTGGACACACCATTCCATCTAAGGAAAAAACACCATCTCCACTACCCGCTGCCAAACCAATCGTTTTATCGCCTCAAAGCAAGCCCATTCCTGTCAAAACACCTGTACCAGAAATAACGCCACCTGCACCCAATCCAGTTATAAGCAAACCCGTAGCCAAGCAAAAAGAAAATACACCACCGCCTATTCCTCCGCCAAGTACAAAAAATATTAAAACTGAAGTACCGGAGCCTGAGAAAGACCCCGAACCAATTGTAAAAGTAGACGCCCCTCAATCAATCAAGGAGAAACCTACTAAACAAATCCAAACCAGTATTGCAGAGGTAATACAACCACCTGCACCACCTAAACCTAAACCCGAACCGGCTCCTACACCGCCTCCCCCAGCACCCAAAGCAAAGGAAAAACCTTCCAAGCCAAAATCTAAGTCTCGCGCCCCAATTATTCCCAAATATAGCAAAGAATCACTAGCCGATGACCTAGAACTCTATAGTAGTCCAGCCAATCGAAAAGATCGAATTGCGGTCAAAAGTAAGTTGAGAACCGCATTTGCCAATTCCAATGAAAATCTAATTTCAGCGGTCATTCTAGACAAAGAAGTAAATATCAACCTCGAAGAATTTCTTAATCAATTATCGACGGCTGGTGCTTGCAATATTGTGATAGATCAACTCGAATTGGATAAGGATAGGAAAATTAAAAATGTGTCTATCAAACAAACAGAAAAAGAGTAATTGATGGGCGTGCCCCCAATGTCAT
>JAHDHP010000420.1 GCA_020631245.1 Bacteroidota bacterium
TTCAACCGTTCAATCGCAAATCGTTCAACTGCAAAACTTGTTGCCAAACATCCTCCAACACCTTCTCCACCGATTGTGTCGCATCAATAATCACCACATTATCTTTTTCACCTTCCTTTTCAATCGCTTCCATATAATTAGAACGCACTCTGCTAATTTTCTCTTTTGTTTCAAATATATCTTTAAAAGCACGCGACTTATTCAAACGCTCCATACTTACCTCCACCGAAATATCTAGGAAGAATACGATGTCGGGGCGTAGTAATTCCGCACAAATTTTATTGGCGTCGATTACCCAATCCATTGCTAAAGGTGGAACATGATAGGCATAAGAAGAGTAATAATACCGATCACAAACCACATGCGTCTCCTTCTCCAAAAATTGAAGGATACCCGTTTGTTTATTTTGAATATGGTCGAGTCGATCTGCTAAGAAAAGGGCGGCAATTGTTTTATCGTCCGATACAATCCGACGATTTAAGATATTGCGAATCACTGAGCCAATAGGGCTATCAGTAGGTTCAAAAGTTTTGTATACATTACCTGTATGCTCATTCAGCTTCTCAAATAACAACTTACTGATGGTCGATTTCCCCGATCCATCAATACCTTCAAATACAATAAATTTTCCGCGCTTGCTCATGTTTAATTATTTAGGGAGCAAAGGTATCAAATCAATCCCTAAACAAGCTCATAAACTCATTAAAATTACCTAAGCCGCCTTCTATTTTTAAATCTCCTTTAGCAATAGCCACCACAGGACTTCGAACCTCCGCAGCAATCTCATTCCAAATGATTCGAGTCGTTTCAACAGTTAAATCGGGTTCTTCCAAGGCAAAAGGCTGAATTTCAGCCACTCCCCTACGTACATGAACCGACCATTCTTCCTGCATATCTGTAAATTTGAATACCGTTTTCTTATCATAATCCAAACATTTTTCTGCTTTGAGATGCACCGCCAAGGCACTAAAAATGGAGGCAAGAGGAATACTATGCACCACCGAAAGTGGACGGTCAATACTTGGCACAATCTCTTGCCCTTTTATTTCGAGTGCTTGACTCAAATAGTAATTGCGGGCATTGGGATTACTTTGCTGTTCTCCCAAACCGATCAAACTCTCATAGCGGATGTTTTGGGCAGTTCCATTCTCTTTATCTATTTGCAAAAGATAATCACTCAACTCCAATGCCCATTGATACGCTTTGTCTTTCAAGGCAGTTTCGGCTTTCTCTTGTAGCTGCTCTTTCCCTCCTGCAAGTGCTGCCATGTTCTCCGCTTTCTCTTGTAGCTTCAGCGGGATCAAAGTTGTTGAATTTCCGCCAAACCAGCCCATATAACCATTGAACACATTGCGTACTGACCAATCGACTCGTCCGTAAAATTCTTGGAGGTAGGGCGATTTACTCAGATGTGGAGGGAGTTTTACTTTTTCTACAATTTCATCGGGTGTTAAGCCTTCATTCATAAAACGGATAGTTTGATCGTGTACAAAGCGCACACCATCCGCATAGTCTCGTAAAACCTCCTCAATTTGGGCAGCTCCTTTGATGGGGCGTGTATGACTTGGAATAAGGACTTCTGCTTTTAAGTAGCGCATTTTATCCAAACTGTGTGCCCATGCTTTTACATCGCGATAAGGAGTGCCACGTATGGTATATAAATTAGGAAAGGTCTTGTAAATATTATCACCTGATAAAAGTACTTTTTTCTCAGGTAGCCACACATACAATTGATCGTCTGTTTCACCTGGCACATGCGCCATTTTAAGTGTTAATCCTTCAATTTCTACCTCAAGAGAATCTTTAAAAGTGGTGGTTGGGCGTAGTAGGGAGCGCGTCGTCCCTTCCTGTGCATCCAATCTAGGGCCAATCCCACAATTGATATGGCTGTTTTCGTCTATTTGCGTACCAAACATGCGGTAACTCCGCTTTTCGATGGCAGGCAAAACCACACTTACTAGGCGATCAATATAGTAATTGGTCAGCTCATGAGAATAGATATCAGGTTGGTCTTCTCCTGCCATCACGCCCGCTCCAAAAATATGATCCGTATGATTGTGCGTATAGATAATTGCCTTGATCGGCTTTTCACTAATCTTATTAAAGGCTTCTTTTACCTTAGTAGCTGTTTCATTGCTTTCCATACAATCCACTATGATGTTTCCATTCTTTCCTTCGATGAGTATAGAGTTGGCTAATCCAAAACCAATCGCTACATGAATACCTGGAACTACTTCTATGACTTCTGGTGTATCAAACTCTTTCGAATGGGCTGCTAATTCCTCCACAGTATTAACTGTTTCGTCAAAAGTGACAGATGGTGGACTTGATTTACTACAAGCTACTATCAAGATCAGGAAGAAAGCTGTAATTATTAAAAGTACTTGTTTCATTTGTTTTACATTTATCAGATACTTGCCTAAATTACATCAAAATTATAGTGATATGGAATTTAAAGACAAAATTGTATTAGTAACTGGTGCTGGTTCAGGGATTGGAAAAGTAGCAGCTATTGCTTTTGCCAAAGAAGGGGCAACAGTCATCATTGTAGATATTGATGAAAAAGGCGGGATAGCGACCTTAAACGAACTAAAACAAATAGGAGCTGAAGGTTATTTTCAGAAAGTAAATGTGGCTAGTTTTGAGGAGCAAGAAAAAATGCTTCAAGGTATTATTAAGCACTTTGGTCGCTTGGATATTGCCCTCAACAATGCAGGCATTAGTGGCCCTTTTGTCAGAACGGTTGATATTAGCTTGAAACAATGGGATCAGGTGATTGCTGTCAATGCCTCCAGTGTATTTTATGGCATGAAATTGCAAATTCAACAAATGCTGAAACAAGGAGGCGGTATTATCCTCAATACAGCTTCTATTGCTGGTTTGCGCGGCTTACCCAATAGCTTGGCTTATACCGCTAGTAAACATGCGGTAGTTGGGATGACGAAGACTGCTGCTATGGAATATGCTCGAAAGAATATTCGTATTAATGCGATATGCCCCGTATTTACGGTCACTAAACTTTTTAATCCTGATATGTTGGAAAAAGTGGCTCCAGGTATTCCTGAAAAGTTGAAGAAAAATATCCCGATGAAGCGTTTTGCTGATCCTGTGGAGGTGGTTAATGCGATGTTGTGGTTGTGTTCGGAGAAAGCCAGCTTTGTGACCGGGCAGGCGATGGCTGTTGATGGAGGAGTGACGGCGTGATTGGGTGATTGGGTGATTGGGTGATTGGGTGATTGGGTGATTGGGTGATT
>JAHDHP010000043.1 GCA_020631245.1 Bacteroidota bacterium
AGTAAGATGCCATCTTCTGTAAGGTGACCTTCCGAATTGAGTAAATGGACAGTTGAGTCGTTCATCTTATAATTCTAATGAATGGTATATGTTTTTTTGTTTGCTTTATTGGACGACCTTTCTTCATTGTTTTTTCTTTATTTCCTATTATTTTTAAACCTAATAGAAAAAATGCCAAATACATAACCTATAGCTCTTGATAATACTTATAAACTACTAGCTCAAAAAACTCATCCAATGCATTCTTTGCTTCCCTTGATAAGTCTTTTACCATAAGTGGCTTTTCTAGTATCGTTTCAAGTATCAGGTATTTATGGCTTTCTACAAAACTTTTTAAATAAGTAAGTCCTTGTTTCTTTTCCTCTAATTGTATGACAAAGTCCAATAAATGTTTCCAGATATCGCCCAAAGCCATGAGCGGGAAAGGTTTTTCAAAGACACTTAATATGTTTGCTTGCAATTCTTGCGCCGCATTAGGATAAGCCTGTATAATATCTGTTTGGTTGATTTGGCGAAGGTATAAGGTTTTAACACAAAATTCGAATTTACTTCGATTCTCTTTTTTCAACAGTATTTTGAGCAAAGAGCCATAGTGGTGTGCAAACAATCCCATACTAGACTTATCGAAAAAAGCGGTAATATCTGTATTCAGCGTTACTTCTCGTTCTCTTTGTCGAATATGTTTGCGTAAAATATCAATAGTCGCATTGGTAAACACCTTATAAAGAAACGTTCTAACTAATGCACCTTTTCGGTATTGTTTTAATTTTCCTGTTAATAATTTATCAAACAACAAGGCTTTGGTATCATCAAAAATACGATCGTAATAAACCGTACTGATACTTCTTTTATCAATGAGCTTTTTGACAATAGAAGCTATTTGTGCCTGGTATTTATCAAGTAGTTTATGAGAGTTTTGCTCTAGTAACTGTAAATCCTCCTCATCATTGCAAATAGCGTATATTTGATATTGCAAACGGCTAGTATCATTTACAATCTTATCTCCTCCTTTTCCTGTTACTTTTTCAAGTAGTCGATCACTAATTTGTTGCTGGAGTTTTTCTTTTTGGTCTGGAGCAAACCTTTTTTCACGAATAAAAGCAACAATCAATTTATCAATCATTTTTCGATTGGCATCAATGATTCCTGCTTTATAGGCGTAGTCTTTTAATTGTAGGGCTAATTCTTTTTCATTTTTCTCTTCTACTTTCTCTTCTACCAACCAACTTTTCACCCACTCGGTTACGCCCTCTTTTTGAGAGAGGCCCAGTTGTTTTTCTTGAATTAACTCAGCAACGCCAAGCTCAATGTATTGGTGATAATTGATTTTCGCCATCATGGAAAAGATTAGACGAAGTGAAGTTACTAAATCTTCAAAAGAAAAAGGAAAAAAGGGATTGGTGTATTATGCTTCCTTCATTTGGTGATTGGGGCAATCAACGCGAAGCTCTTGGTTGGTAAGCGATTGGTTTAGGAATTTGCAATAGTGAGCATCACTTTTAGAATGGTGTTGGCAAGTTTGACACATTCGTTGTACTTTAATCACCTCTTGGTTGTTTAAAGAAAAAACCAATTGCATAAGGTGCTGCAAAAATTGCTCTTTATTTTGTTGGGAAAACTCGTTAAGCGAAATACCCAAATTGCGAGAAAACAAAGCAGACTGTGTAGCGACTTCTACCCCTTCTTTTGTTAATTGGAGATATACGCGACGTCCGTCATTGGTACAAGTCTTTTTGTGGAGATATGACTTTTTAATCAATGATTTTACGGCATCACTTACCGTAGCTTTGGTAACATTTAACTCATCAGCTAGATAACTTACACGGCATTTGTCAATAGAGTGATATTTAATGAAAATAAGGATTTTCATTTGAATAGGACTCAAGGACATTGACTTCGAAGAGTTCCACATCATTACCCGAAAGGCTTGTGTGACTCGTTCTAGCGCGCCTACGATTTTACTGTCAATACAGTTTGCTTGTATTTTTGGGTCAAAATGACTCATCTAGATAGTTATATAGCAATAAAGATTATTGGATGGATGTGTCTAATTAACGTTCCAAAATTAAATTAGTTGAAAAATCTTATTTTTTTTAAACAAAAAATGGCAGTCTTTCTTTATAAAAAACTGCCATTTTGTTTGTTTAAGGCTTAATTTTCGGAAGTAAATTCTGTTAACAATGCCTTCAATTGTTTTCGTGAATAGTGAATTTGGCTTTTTACGGTTCCCAATGGAATATCCAATTCATCGGCAATTTCTTGGTACGAATAGCCAGATGTACGCAATTGAATCGGTAAACGATATTTCTCTTCCAATTTATTGACCGACTTATTGATATAAGCGACCGCCATATTAGAATCACCATCATTATTGATAGCTGGTGATACACTTTCAAAGAAATAATTCACATCCGTATCTTCACTAAAATTCATTCTGCGTTTTACTTCTCTGCGGTAGTAGTTGATATAAATACTACGCATAATGATAACTAACCATGCTCTTAGATTAGTATTGGGCTTGAACCTTGTTTTGTATTTCAATGCCCGAAGGATGGTTTCTTGTACCAAATCGTTGGCAAACTCATCATCCCTTGTATATTTGTGTGCATTCATTTTTAGGAAGCTCACTTCCTTGGTTATTGCACTATTGAAATTAAATGCCATGTATGACTCCTGATTAATGTTATTAGCAAATATGGATAGAATAGCGATAGTGGTATTGTATTCAATATGAAGAAGCCATTAAATAAGTGACTTTTTTCATAAATTAGTTAGTAATCCTAACTAGTTGCGAATATAATTAGGATTCCTAACTATTCCAAATTTATTTTTGTAAAAAAATGTTAAGAAATTGAAAAAATAACTGTGATAGTGAGAAATTAAAAAAGGTATGTCTTTTGTATGTTGTACGAAAAATTGAATCAGTACTTTTAAGACCTTATACCCCTTATTACGTCACGGGTTCAGCTTGAATATTTGTCTATATAATATTAGTAGCCACAAAAAGAAAAATTTACATCAATATTGGAACTTTAACATCCATTATTTCATTATTTTAGAGATGCTTTCTATTTTTGGAACATCCACTATCTACTTTTGAATAAAATACTTTAACATAATAATTGAACAATGGAGTATCAATCAGGCAATATGCCTCTTCCTGTTAGTGCCGTCTCCGATGTGGAACGCGCTGATTTCATTAAAAAGACCTATCTGCACTTAGCTCTTGCAGTATTGGCTTTTATTGGCTTCGAAGCCCTATTTTTAAGTATACCAGCTATTCGCAACATTGGTTTACAAATGACACAAGGTTGGTATTGGCTCATCGCACTTGGTGGGTTCATGTTTGTTACCACTATGGCCGATCGTTGGGCAATGACATCTACTAGCCGTCCAGCACAATATGCCGCTTTAGCTCTCTACGCCGCTGCACAAGCCTTTATCTTCATTCCACTTATCTATATGGCTATTGCCATGTCGGGTAGTACCAATTTGATTGGACAAGCGGGTATCATTACACTCTCCCTGTTTACAGGACTCACTGCCGTCGCATTTTTCACGGGTAAAAACTTTTCGTTCTTACGTACTGGACTTATGATGGGTGGTTTCTTAGCAATGGGATTAATTGTAGCAAGTATTGCTTTTGGTTTTGAGTTAGGACTATGGTTCTCTTTCGGAATGGTAGGTTTAGCATCTATTTCGATCTTGTACCAAACATCTCAGATGTTACATGTTTATCGCACTGATCAATATGTAGCTGCATCACTCGGCTTATTTGCCTCTCTTATGCTTTTATTCTGGTACGTACTTCGTATCGTAATGGCATTTTCTAGTGAATAATTAACGATAAAATCCAAAGAAATTGATTCTTGATACTTTTATAAGTTTCATAGAATCTGGCTTGAAGCGTGGCAGTTTAATTTTCTGTCACGTTTTTTTTATGCTTAAATCCATCTTTTTTTACTTTTTCCCCACCAAGCATTACTTTTTTACTAATACGTTATTTATCAAGCACTTACAAGCCCCTTTATTCGAAAAACACACATTTTTGTTTCACGCCCACCCTCTTTATGACATTAACATTACAATTCCTCATTAACCCTTTTTAACACCTCCTAGTCTGTTTATCCGTTACCAAATAATATTTATTATTAATTGCACATACATTATAATCGTCAATCGCCAAATTAATTGTAATTATTTTAAAGACGTCTTTCCAGAAACAGATCAAACATAATTGTCGATCTATTTAACCAACAATATTTTATTTCGACCCCATAGGTGCCTTTAATACGCTTTGTCATTAGTCACCTATACTATTAACTACTATACTACCCTAATTTAGTAGCATAGAAATAGTATGTCTGTCTCCTTAAACTATGTTTTTCTGCACCCTAAAATAAAGTGTGACGCTGTGCGGAATACATGCCATACTTTAAAACTAATTTCATGAAAAATTTTATGCTATTTGCTACCTTAATCGTTTTCTTATTTTCTGCATGTACAGAAAGTGATATTCCACAACCAACACCACAGCCAGACAACACTGATAATGAATTATCAATACCTACTGCATCAGACAACAATATTGCATTTCCTGACACTTTAATACTTCAATATGATGAAATTTACCACACCAACACCCGCAATGTACTCATCGAATTAGAGTCAATAGAAGATAGTCGTTGTCCTGCTGATGTGCAGTGTGTTTGGGAAGGCTATGCGGTTATCAAACTATTTGTACAGATAGGAATAGAAAGCCATGTAATAGAATTGTGTACGCTCAATAATCCTGATGGGACTACTCTTCAGAAAAACCAAACGATAGGCGACTATCAATTTAATTTATTAGCGGTCAATCCAACACCAGAAACAGAAGGGCAAGCTATTGCCAGAGAAAAGATGCGTGTAACACTTTTTGTGAAAGAAAAGTAGCATTTGGGCGTGCCCCCATTTTTGTTTTAAAAATGCCACCAGCGTGGACGCTGGCGAGAGCATTTTTAAAACAAAAAATGGGGTCGGGCTATCCGCTTGTAGTTGCCTTGCAGAAAAGGTGTTCGGCTAGTACGCCTAGCAGTGTCTTCCGTTGTCAGCCCTGCTAGTCGTGCCTCACTACCTTTCTGTACAGACGTTGCGAGCAACGTCTCTACGGCAAGCTACCGCTACTATCCCTCACGCGAGAACAATGACTGGATGAGCGAATGACTGAATGATTGAATAGCGTTACGCACTCATTTCTTAGCTGCTGCTAGCGTCTTTGCTGGTGGTTTTCACGATAAGTTTCAGCGGCTAGGCTGAAGTCGAAGACGAATCTTATATGTACTCCATTTTCCTCTTTGATCCTTTTATGAAAATACTTAAATGTTCTTTAACTTCTTTTATGGTTCAAAGAAAAACGGCTTGCCTTTTACCCTTCAGTATACATCGTATATTTTGTATTGAATAGTTTTGTGAAGTACTAGAAAACGTACAACAATTTATATCGTCGCACTTCGCACAATCTGCATCAATAACTCCACTTCATTCGCACAAATACCAACTTCGAGCCATCGGTATACTTATCGTTGACCTTACTGAAAAACAACTGCCCAAAAGCATCCAAAGTCCAGTTATCTTTGAGGGAAATACTGAGACTCGGATTGAGGAATAAAGCATTGGTTTGACCAGGACTGTATATCACGCCCATATTGGCTCCAATGAGTGGACTAATTTGATAGCTGGCACTCGTAAATAATGATGTTTTGTATGGAGATAGTGATTTAGGAGTGAGTTGAAAATTGAATAAATTGGAAATATTCGCACTGTTATCACCTGTACTATTATACAGGGCCGACCCCATTAAATACCAATCTTTGATGGTGTAATCTAAGGAGATGGTTCCGACATAGGCGACCTCTTGCGTGCTGGCATTTCGGAAAGGAATGAAAGTGCTAAATTCTCCTTTAAAACCGACATCTTTCAGGTTGCCTGCCCAACCCAATCCGAGGGCAATATCATCGTAATAGGCGCCTCCTAAAAATTGAAGGTCATAATTGCCTTTATTGACGCGCCATAAACCAGCAGCTACAATTTCTTCCTTCTTTTCAAAGGCTTTAAAGGCTACCTCCACACTAGAAGCTACTCCCGTATAGTATTGTAATCGAAGGGCATCACTACCTGGTCGTTCTTCATAATCGAAATCAAGAAAAGAAGCCGTGTTAAATAAGTCATGCGGGTTCCAAACGGTATTTATTCCCCAATTGATCCGTTGCCTACCTAAACGCGCTTCGAAGTTCCCTTTTACAAAATCGACATAGCCTCGATCAATCATTGTATGCAACACCATTGCCTGCCGATCTAAAACCACCCAAGAGAGGTCTAGCACATCATTGTTGGCATCATCTATCAATTCAGCATACATGGGTATACTTTTGACCAACTCTCCATAAAACAGCCTATTTCGCCATTCTAATGCTACTGTCCAGTTGTCATGTGGATACCACTTGAAATTGAGTCGATGATGAAGGAGGTTATCCACTAGCATATTATCGAGGTCATCAATAAGGAGGGTACGCATATCTTTGACATAGCCCTGCATCGTCCAGTTACGCTCTTTTTTTGTCTTTTCTTGTGCTTGAAGTGATGCTATAGTTAGTAGTATTAAGGCAATTGATAGTAGTGTTTTCATGTTTTATCAACGTTTAGCCTCTACGAGGCTGGTAGGGTTCGTGAGACTGGGACTCTACGAGGCTACAGTGATTATGAATTATAACCTCTACGAGGCTTTTGAGACGACAAATTACCTCTTTATATCTGATACGACACGCCCATCATCAATGGTGATGATGCGTCGAGCGCGATCCATTACCCGCTGATCGTGGGTAGAGAAAACAAAGGTCATATTCTCTTCTTTGTTGAGGCGCGCCATTAGATCTAGGAGGTTGGCAGTTGATTTGGAGTCGAGGTTGGCAGTCGGCTCATCGGCTAGAATAAACTTTGGATGTGAAGCCAATGCTCTTGCTACTGCTACCCGTTGTTGCTGCCCACCCGACAATTGATTGGGTCGTTTATTTATTTGATCTTTTAAGCCTACTTCATTTAGTAGTTCTTCTACCCTTTTATCGCGCTCTTTCTTGGGTCTGTTTTGTAAGAGCATAATAAATTCTACATTTTCACGGGCGGTCAGCACAGGAATGAGGTTATAGGCTTGAAAGACAAAACCGATTTTCTTTTGGCGAAAATCAATGAGCTTATTTTGACTAAGAGTTGAAATATCAACTCCATCTACTTCAATTTTCCCTTCTGTCGGGTTATCGAGTCCGCCTATAATATTGAGGAGTGTACTTTTGCCAGAACCTGAAGGCCCGACAATAGCCGTAAACTCGCCTTTATGAATTTCTAAATCTACGCCATTGAGTGCGTGTACGGGCACGGCTGTTTCGTTGTAGATTTTGGTGATGTTTTGGGTTTTGATGACTATGGACATGGTGTTTGATGATTGGGTGATTGAGTGATTGGATGATTGGGTGATTGAGTGATTGGGTGATTATTAAACTATATCCTATCATGCAGTCATTCTGTCATCCAAGCATCTTGTCTGCGTGAGGGATAGTAGTGGTAGCTTGGTGATACAGACACTTAGTGAGGCTTCGACTAGTAGGGCTGACAACGGAAGACACTACTAGGCGATATAGCCGAACAAGGGTATGTGAACCAACTACAAACGAATAGCCCGACCAAGCCGCAGTGCTACTATTTCTCTGTCCGTTCATGCGAGGACGCATGGGGAACTTAGGTGTTCATGCGAAGACGCATGAACGGGCAGTGTAGTGGTAGCATTGCGGCTTGGGCACGCCCCACTAAATGGCCCTTAAAGCTTCTACAGGACGTAAACTAATGGCTTTGTAAGCGGGATAGAGCGAGGCTAAAATGGCTGTTATGCCTACGCCTATGCCCATGACAATATACATGGATGGCTCTAAAGCGGGATAAATAAAATCAGATAATCCCATTGCTCCTAGTCCTTCTTCATAGGAGGCAAGGCTTAGTCCTTTTTTGCCAAAATAGCTCATGGTAAGCCATCCTAGGAACATGCCGATGGGTGCGCCAACGAGCGTAAGCATAATGGTTTCAACGACAATCATGGTAAAGACTTTTAGTTTGTTCATACCGACCGCCATGAGCATCCCTAGCTCTCGAACTCGCTCTAGTACTGCCATAAGCATGGTATTGATGATACCAAAAATGAGGGCTAGTAGTATGATAATCATGACCACATAATTGCTAATTTGCGACTGTGATTCGATCATATCTAGCTCAGGAGCAATGTCTCGCCATCCTTCTACCAATTGGTTGCCTGTTTTGGCTTGTATAGCTTCTATTGTAGATTGTAAGTTTTGTGGATCTTCGACAAAAACGGCAATTTCGTGGGTGGCATCTTTGATTTGCAATTCTCGTTGAAGATCGCTTTGTCTTACAAATACGCGGACTTTATCTAAAGGTCCCATTTTAGTGTCGTAGATGCCTACTACTCGAAAACCAGACTCGATCATATCTCCATTTGCGTTGAGGAAAGAGAGTCTAATTTTGGAGCGCACTTTGAGTTTGAGTTCTTCTGCTAGGGCTTTTCCGATGATGATAGGGCTTTTTTTAGCTCCTTCAAGGAATTTTCCATCGATCATTTTTTGGTCAATACCTGTTACTGATCCTTCTGCTTTTGGGTCGATACCCAGTACCTGAACTCCTCGCATTCCTCTAGCTGAATTGAGGGTTCCACCGACTAGCACTCTTGAAGAAACTGCTTTGACATTTTCTACTCCTTTTATTTCCTGCATCATTGGCTCACTTCCTTCTATCACATATTTTATTTCTTTGTTTTCAGGATATTTAGGATGGTGTATTTGAATGTGGGAATATTGGTTTTGTATCCCATTGTTGATAAAGGATTTGATAAACCCAGTAGAGAATCCGAGTGTAAAAAGGATGGCCCATACACCGAGCGCGACAGCGGCTATTACGACTAGGCTTCGTCCTTTGCTGCGCCAAACGTTTCTCCAAGCTAGTGATGTGATCATAATTGTGGGATTGGGTGATTGTGTTGTTGTGGGATTGGGTAGAGACGTTTCACGCAACGTCTGTACATAAGAATAGGAGACAAGACATGTCTTGTCTTTACGTCCGCATGGCATCTACGGGACGCATTCGATAGATCTTATAGATTGGATAGAGGGCTAAGATGGAGGTCATTAGTACTACCCAGAATGCTTGATTGAAGTAAATGCTCATATCGACGGCGGTTTGTAGGAGGGGTTCGATGCCAAAATTCTCATAAGACTTTGCCATGTCACCTGTAAAACGTATCGGATTGACTTTGAAGTAGTAACTAATGGGGATACTACACAGTATTCCTAAAATAGCACCAATTAATCCGAGCATGACGACCTCTACCCAAGTAACTAATCCCATACGGAGCCGTTTCATACCAATTGCCATAAGTACCCCAAATTCTTTGCGTCGTTCGGAGGTCATCATGAGGATGGTACCGAAAATACCAAAGCCAATGATGACGTATAAAATGGCAAACATCATTTTCCCTGATGAGCGATCGAGGTCGATTTGTTGAACCAATTCGGGAGTCATTTCTTGCCAATTCATCACTTCATACTCCTCCTCACTTAGCTTGGATTTGATCGCTGCCATTGCTCCTTCCATTTGCTTTGGTTTTTCGACCATGATGGCAAGGGATGTCAGGCGGTTTTCGGCTGCATAGAACCATTGGGCTTCTTTGAGGGGTAAAAAGACGAGTTGCTTATTGAGTTCGGGCAATGGAAATTTGGCAATCCCTACCACTGGATATTTACCTGCGGCATTGGCTCCATGATAACCTTGACTAATAAGTACAAGTGTATCACCTATTCCTAGTTTTAAAAACTGGGCTAATCCTTGTGCAACGATAACTGATTTATCTTCTGCCTTGAAGTAACTTCCCTCTTGTAGTTTTTTGGAAACTTGCATGATGTGCTCCTCTTCTTCGGGAGATATTCCAAATACCATTGCGCCTTTGGAGCGATCTTCATTAGCAGCAAGTGCAAAGGATTCAATGCGTGGAACGGATGCTGTAATATTTTTATCCGACGCAGCTATTTGTTGGAGTGCCTCGGTGTATTCGAAAGAGTTGTTGATGTGTTTTTCATCCCAATATCCTTTTTTATGTACTTGCCCATAGCCACTAAAGAAGCTGACCATATTGTCTACCATGAGACTATAGCTTCCTTCTTGGAGAGAGCGCATGAGAGAGGCGAAAAAAACTGCGAAGAGGATGGAGGCGATGGTAATGAGGGTTCGCCTTTTGTTTCTCCAGATGTTTCGCCATGCGAGTTTGAGGTATAACATGATTGGATGGTTGAATGGTTGAACGAACGACGGTTGAACGGTTGAACGTTAGTCTTAAATTTACCACTGATTACACAGATTTTCACGGATTTTTGACGATTTGTGTTTGACGTCCGACTATTTGTCTTGGACGTTAAGTACATGGACATAAATTCTTCGACATTTCATTTTGTAGAAACCCACCCCTAACCCCTCCGAGGAGGGGAATTTTGCAGTGCGTAATAGAACTAATTTTGTGGAAAAACTTTTGTCCACCAAGTACTTAATCGTTAAACGTTTTTTATTTCTGTGATGGCGTCTTTGTTGATTTTGCCATAGATATGGGGAAACCATTCGCCATTTTTGGCTTGTTCGACTTTTACAGTTGGTTTCAATTTCTTGGTGTCGATTTTCAAGATGTGAAGTTCCTTCTCACCTGCAAAGTAACGTTGAATGATGAGCGGGATTTGATTTTCGTCACAACAGTGAATGAAGCCTTCTATGTCGAGGGATTCGATGGTGTAGTCACATTGGTCTTTGAACTTCGAAAAGTGTGATGGGGTGACTACGTGATAGATGTATTGAGGCATTATCTGATTCGTTTCATATTCTGTTGGGAGAAGAAACTGTCTTTGATTTCCGTATCGAATTCGATGTTTTTGTATTCGATAATGGTTTTCTGTCCTTCTTCTTCCTCTGGAATGACTTCCATTCTTGTAGCTAGTGTTTTCCCTCCCATTTCTTGGATGTTTTTACCTAACATGGTATTGATGAGATAATCATCTTCGTCGTAGAATTCTGTTTTGAGCTGGAGGTAATCTTCTTTATCAACCCAGAATACAATGCGTCCCCAGATGACGAGTGCATCTTCTTTTGGGACGAGTTCAATGATGTAGCAGTCGCGTCCATCAATAGTTTCCGATCCTTTTAGTTCTTGGTGGTAATCATTGACCATTGATGATTGGCGAACAAGGTCGTCGTTTGAGAAATCAGAACCCATCCAAGATTGTGACATCATTGAGGGAGGCATTTTAACTACTCTTTCAATGGTAGGCTGCCAGTTCCACATTTCTTTTTCTCTTTTGAGGAAAGCAGTTCCTTTGTCGCGTGCTGGGCCAGTGATAAGGATTAAGGAGTAATCGTTCCCTTTTGACCAGCTCTTCATGGTAACTACACGTTTCCAGTCAGGACGAACGATCGTCATAGACATTTCTGCTTTAGCACTATTAACCCCTCGCATTACTTCTTCTGCCTTTTGAATAATTTCTTTGGCGGTTTGTGCTTGAGTTTGTGATGTTCCTACTAGTAGAAAAAGTAGGCTAAATAATACAATGCTTCGTTTTATCATGTTTATATGGATTGATTGTTATTGTATACGGTGAATAATTCTATTTATTTACAGTATTTATTGATCATACCTTGTTTTAAGTTTTCGACTGGAAAATCATCTAGATTGGTAATGACTTGTAACAGTAGTCCATCTAGTGTTCCTATAAACAATCGTGCATCTATTTCGGGATCGGCACTACCTTTTTTTTCAAATTGTGAAACTACCTCTTTCATGTTTTCTTTGATTCGTTGTTGAAGCAACTCGATAGAAAACTCGAAAACACCTGGTTGTAGAGAAAGAGCGTACATAAAACGCCAGTGATCTCGATTAGAACAAACTAGTTCAAACTGACCTTCGATGATTTGTTGTAGAAATTCATTGGGGCTTTGTGTTTGGACTAGCTCTTTCTCTAGATCATTTGATACATCTAAAATTGATAGCAAAATAGCTTCAAGTAGGTTTTCTTTGCTAAAGAAGTAGTTGTATAATGAGCCTTTGGCTACTCCTGCTTCTTTGGCGACATCACTCATGGAGGTGGTATAGTATCCTTTGGAAGCAAATAGATTGAGTGCTGCTTCTAGAATAGCTTCTTTTTTATCTATTTTTTTGATACTAGTCATTGATTATTTTTCGAAACAAATAATGACTGACTGGTCAGTCACAACAAATATAAAGGGTATTTTTGATAGTTACAAGAAAAAATGAAAGAACGATTGAACGTCCGACGACGATGTGCGTGTGCGTATTAGACTTGTTGAATGGCGGCTTGTAGTTTTTGTCGTTCTTCTTTAATATTACTCAAATCAACTTTAATTTGGCTTTGGAAGATGGTATAATAGCCTGAAACGGTGTCTAGTTGTTTTTTCTCGGCTGTTTTATCGAGAATATGTTGGAGTTGTGGCATTAGGTTGTTGAGTCCTACAATTTTGAGGGATGATTTGGTCGTGTGGGCATGAAAATGGAGTGTGTCCCAATCTTTCTCTTTGAGTGCTGTACTCATTTGAATCAATGCATTATCTACTTGTTCGATAAAGGCATCAATCATTTCTAACATGCGACGAGAATCGCCTTTGTAGAGTTGGTGAATATTTGAAAAGTATCTTGTATAATTATCTATAGTAGTTTCTTCCTTCTTTTCAGAAGTAGTGGTTATTGAATTTTTAGTAGCGAAATCCTTTGTAAAAAAGATTTTGTTGAGTTCTTTAATGAGTAAATCGGGGGGGAATGGTTTACTTACATAACTATATACTTTATATTTTCGAGCAATGCTTGCATCTTTTTCATTCGCTCCCGCTGTTAGCACAATAATAGGTATATTTTTATTTTTAGCGAGTTGATCTTGCCTTAGTTCGATAATAAACTCAATACCATTTCCATCGGGTAGTTTAACATCGGATAGAAGACAATCATAATGATTGAGTGATAATTTGTGTCTCGCTTCTTTGATGGTAATAGCCGTATCTATATCTATATTCCAATTTGAAAACATATTTTTGATATAGAAGAGATTGACCTTATTATCTTCGAGAACTAGGAATTTTTTATGGAGCCAGTTGAGTGGAACAACTTCCACTTCTTGGTTCTGTTTGTACTCTTCTATTAGTTGTTGGTTAGGGATTGGTAAGTCGCATGATAGTGTAAAACAACTTCCCTCCCCTTCTTCACTTTCTACAGTTAGCTTACCATCCATTAGTTTGACGAGACTTTTGACAATACTAAGTCCTAGCCCTGTTCCTTCATATACTTTCCCTTTATTTTCGTGTACTTGAGAAAAGCTATCGAAAATTCGAGCTATTTTTTCTTCAGACATCCCAATTCCAGTATCTTTTACTTGAAATTGAATCTTACACCTTTCTTTTTGTTTGTCAAGAACCTTAACCATTAAGTGTACATACCCTGTGTGGGTGAATTTAATGGAATTGTTGAGTAGATTAATGAGAATTTGATAGATACGAGTTTGATCACCCACTAGAAATTCTGGTAAAGAGGAAGAAATAAAAAATTCAAGCTCCAAATTTTTCTCTGATGCTTTCATTTCTAATATTCCTTTTAGCTCTTCGAAGAAAGTTCGACTATTGAAAGGAGTATCATTTAGAATGACCTTTCCTGCATTGAGCTTGGAAAGATTGAGGAAATCGTTGACAATAACTAGGAGGTTATCGGCAGAGCTTTTGATGACATTGACAAACTCTTTTTGTTCGGTATCCAATTGAGTTTCATCCAATAAATGGCTCATACCAAGAATACCATTGAGAGGGGTACGTAGTTCATGGCTTACATTGGCAAATAATTGTTCTTTGAACTCTGACTCCTCCACTACCTTCTTCTTCGATTCTTCTAGGTCTTTTTGTTTTACCTTTAGTTCTTCAATGGTTTGGTTAAGCATATTAACAACAATATCCTTATCTCTTATCGTTCGCCTTATCTTAAACTCATTGATCTGATCTTTTTTGTACACAGCCTTTAGTAACTGTTGTAGCATTTCCTGTTGCACATCAGTCAAATCCTCTTTTTGGAGTTGCTCAATTAATTGGGTTAATTGAATTGCCATATCCTCTATTTTTTAAGTCTAAAACTTACCAGCGAGCAGGTCTCATTATAAAGATAAAATTTACCATTTTTATTACGACCTAACTCTCCAAACGTGAAATACCCTATAAATGGTTTTTTCCAAAGATTGTAAAGTCCAGCAACTTCCTCTTCAATCATTGGCCCTAATGATAAATTTCTAGCAGCACAAGAAAATAAGATGACTGCGTCTGGAGTTTTGTCATGGTGTTCCTTTCTAAATTCTTGAAACTCTTCAAGTGTTTCATCGATTACTTCAAATCCAGGAGAAACAGAAAAGACAAATTCCTCTCCTTCTTTGACAGGTGCTACCATTACCAACGATTGCTCCTCCTCATTTACTTGCATTGGGGCACGAATAATAGGAACACCATCTCTAATCACTTGAATCGGATATTGACTATTGGAAATAGATAGATTACCATCTTGATCTGTCCATTCGTGGTACTCTCCAAAATAACGTTTATAAATTTCCAAAGCAGGTTCACCATCAATTTGATAAATGATATTTTCTTTTGATTCGGTAATTCGTTTAGGAGTACCCAAAGTTTGCCAACCACTAACAGCTAGTCCTTCTATTTCAATTTTATCACTATCTAGTATCAAATATGCAGCACCATAATCCCCTACTAATTCATTATTGGAAAACACATACGTTTGTAACTCATTTCCACCTGCCATACCTCCATAAATTTCCACCTCTTTTTTAAGTCCCACATTCAAGCCTTCAATAATTGTTTCTCCATTTACCCCATATGTTAGTAGCGTAATAAAGGATGGGTTATCAAAATATGATTTTGCTATTTGAGAAGTTTCAATTGCCTTTTCATAAGGTTGCTCTACTTTTAAGTTATCCTGAAAGTGAATTTTATACAAATCCTTTGGCCAATCAAACAACATACAGACAATGCTCTTCTCGAATATATCACCATTACAAAACTCACCAACTGTTGAGCCGCCTATAATATCAATATTAGTTGCATTGAATACCTCTTGAATCGCTTTAAAATCACTTTCAGGATCAGCAAATACAATTCCTAATGTAGGTTGATACTGATCTGCTAATAACTTAGTAACACTATTCTTCAAATCAACAGGAGAATAAGCTTGTATCGTTTCTACTCGCATGGTATTGTTTTTAGAATGGAATAAACTTCAAAAAAGGGTACTATCTTCGTGCCAAATTTTGCCAAATCATGAACTTTTAGTCTATCTATTCAATACGTTACTCATAGCGATATAGTTACATTGGTTTTTGATACAATACGATATTCTTAATAAAGTCAATCACTTTGTTAGGCTGATTAGCATTCATAGGATATACATTTTCTTGCCTTCTTATCCAAGTAAGTTGACGTTTGGCGTATCGGCGGGTATTTCGTTTGATAAGGCGGACTGCCTCTTCGAAGGAATGTTTGTGATCTAAATAGTCGAATAATTCGGAATACCCTACTGTTTGAAGTGCATTGAGATGTTTGAAATCATACAAGTGTTTTACCTCTTCCAATAATCCCATTTCGAGCATTTGATCTACTCGAAGATTGATTCGTTCATACAACTTTTCTCGATCTCTGGTGAGAGCGATATGTATAGGGTTAAATGAACGTTGTTTCTTTTGTTGTGAACGAAAGGAAGAATAAGGTTTTTGCGCGCTAATACAGACCTCCAATGCACGTAGTATTCGTTGTGGATTTTTTTGGTCTACTTGTTCAAAATAGACGGGATCTAGTTGAGCTAATTGTGCTTGAATATATGACAAGCCTTTTTCTTGGTAGGTTTTATCTAATTGCTGTCGTACTTTGGGGTCAATAGTAGGAAAAGTATCTAAGCCCTCACATACCGCTTTGATAAATAAACCTGAGCCTCCTACCATGATCACTTGATCTTTCGTTTGAAAAAGCTTATCTAATAATTGGATGACCTCTTTTTCATAATCTCCTACGCTATAATGTTGCTCAATAGAACAATGATTGATAAAGTGGTGCTTCACTTGTGCCAATTCTTCCTTAGTAGGTTTGGCTGTTCCAATCGACATCTCTTTATAAAACTGCCGACTATCACAAGATAGGATCACAGTATCCAACTGTTGAGCTAAATCAATAGACAAAGCTGTTTTACCAACTGCCGTTGGTCCTGTTAGTATGATGAGGTGCTTGGTCATCTTTTTCTTTCCTTTTTTGAACCTAAGCTGTCTATTCGTTCCTTAATGCTTTTGTATTTCGGATCAACTATTTCCTTATTCTCCTCTTTACTTCCTTTTTCTTTTTCCTTTTTCTTTTTTTCTTCGAGCTTGGCTTTTAACTTTTCGCCTTTTTCCGATTTAATAGTAGTACTCATAACAGTCAATCGTTCGATAACCTGTTCATAAATAATGTCAAATGAATCAGGTTGAGCCACATAATACTGAAAAGCTGTTTGATAATCGGTTCCACTAATGCCATGTGTTTTAAACACATCTTCGTACCGATGTTCCATTTTCTTTTTCTCAAACAAGGTATCACGTTTAATCGTTACTTGTTGATTCACCGATTCGGCGATATGGATGTCTATCAGCACATTAACCATTTTTTTGAAACCAATAGGCGAAGGAGGAATTTCAACCTTTTCTTTGCTACTACAGCCGCTTGTAAAAAGGACACCTAGTGCTAATCCTAACAATATCATAAATCGCATAAAAGGGCGTTTAAGAATTAGTATATTTGCAGTCTTAAAAATAGACATTGATTTGAATTTAGAATATTTTATTACCAAACGGATCGCCTTTAGCAATAATCAAACTTTCTCAAGTTTCATTATCAAAATTGCTATTGTGGCAGTGGCATTATCCATGACCGTAATGGTAATTACTACCTCGATGGTTAATGGATTTCAAAAAGAAATCAGTCGAAAAACATTTGATTTTCTAGGGCATATCCACATTAAAAGTTTCGACTCGAATCGTTCCTATGAAGATATTAACCCGATTGATATTAACCAAGATTTTTATCCGCATTTAGATACGATTGACGGAATTCGGAACATCCAACCCTTTGCCAACAAGCCAGGTATTATTAAAATAACGGATGACTTTGAAGGGATTATTCTCAAAGGTATTGATTCTTCCTTTAATTGGAACAATTTTAAGCCCTACTTGGTCGATGGACGCCCCATTGTTTTTGCAGATTCTGTAAAATCTAACGAAATAATTATTTCTCAAATTACGGCCAAGCGGCTTGATCTAGGACTTGGAGACCGTATTTTAATCTATTTTATACAAGAAAAGGTTCGCCAACGGAAACTTGAAATCGTTGGAATCTATAAAACAGGTTTAGAAGAATACGATGAGCGGTTCGCTTTATTCGATATTCGACATGTGCAAAAACTCAATGGTTGGAATGAACGTCAAATAGGTGGTTTTGAGGTCTTTATCGACGATGTAAATGAGTTGGACCAACTTAGTGAAAAGATATACTTTGATGTTATTGGGCAGGATTTATATTCACAAAGTGCCAAGCAATTAAACCCTAATTTATTTGAATGGCTCAAGCTCCACGATATGAATGAGCGGGTTATTTTGGCCCTGATGATCATTGTTGCTGTCATCAATATGACGACCGCCTTGCTTATTCTCATTCTTGAACGTACCAATATGATCGGTATTCTAAAAGCGATGGGTGCTAATAATTGGTCGATCCGAAAAATATTCCTTTACAATGCGGGCTTTATCATCAGTTTGGGTTTACTCATTGGCAATGCTTTAGGACTTGCTATTTGTTATGCACAGCTAAAATTTGAATTCATCAAATTACCTGAATCCTCTTATTATCTGAGTGTTGCTCCTATAGATATTAGCTTTCCACATATCATTCTGCTAAATGTACTTACCCTTATTGTATGCTTGATCGTACTTATTATCCCCTCTTTTTTAGTGAGTACCATTGATCCGATTAAAGCTATTCGATTTAAATAGTTGTTGGGCGTGCCCCCATTTTGCAAATCAAGACTTATCAGGTTTAGAGAATTACGTCATTTGAAAAGTACGGCACTTATTCAAAACCTGCCAAGTCGATTTGCAAAATGGGGTCGGGCTATCCGCTTGTAGTTGTCTCATAGCTGCTGGTTCTGCATAGTCCTAGCGGTGTCTTCCGCTGTCAGCCCCGCTAGTCCTTGCCTCACAAAGCAGCCATTTCGTCAAGCTACCGCTTCTATCCCTCACGCGGAAACGTCCGACGATTGAACGATTTACGTCCGACGAAGCTGCCGCCAGCGTCTTCGCTGGTGGTCACTGATTTTTTATCCCAAATCGTCGGACGCTGATCATTTCATCGTAAATCGTCGCACTTCGCACTTCGCACTTTTAATGTTTAAAATGCCCTGTAAGTTTGGCGAGAATCAATTGCTGGTCATATTCAGAGGTAGCTTTTTGCAGTTTTTTTAGGATAGATTCGATTTTGGAGGCTTTGTAGGTACGAACTAGCTTTTTGTTATGATAGACCATCACTTTTTCTTTGGACAGCTTATAGCTAAATGGTTGCTGGGTCTGTAAATAAGCTCTTTTATCTTCTTGCTTGTTATGTGTTGTAGTAAGTAAATGTAGGGCTTTATCTTTATCTTTCTGTAATTGCTTTTTTAATGCTTCAACGCCACTAAATTTTTGTTCGGAGCGGATAAAATGTAAAAACTGGATGGTAATTGATTCTCCATAAATATTTTGATCGAACTCAAAGATATTCACCTCTACTGTTTGTTGTAAAGTGTCATCTACTGTGGGACGAACACCGATATTGAGCATACCACTATACAATTGTTCGCGTACTACTACCTTTACCGCATAAACGCCATTTCCAGGTATTAGCTTTGTTTGGTCTTCTACGACCAAATTGGCCGTTGGGTAGCCTATTGTCCGCCCTAGTTGTCGCCCTTTTACCACCAGTCCTTTCATGGCATAGGGATACCCCAATAATGTGGCAGCCGTTTCTACTTCTCCAGCTTTGAGGGCATTTCTAATTTTAGTAGAGCTTATTCCAATATCTTCAACTTGTTGCTTGGATACTTCTTCGACTTTAAAACCATAAGTATCACTCATTTGATGGAGGAGGTGAATGTCACCTGCTCGATCTTTTCCAAACTTATGGTCATATCCGATAACAATAATGGCGGGATTAAAATTTTTGACTAAAAAGTCGGTTATATAAGTCGCTGGACTTTGTTGGGAGAAATCACGAGAGAAGGGCACAACTACTACATGATCAATTCCTAATTTCTCTAAAAGCACCATTTTCTCATCTAGTATCGACAGTATTTCGACTGATTTTCCGCCTCCTATAATGCTGCGGGGGTGTGGATGGAAGGTAACAAGGATACTTTCGCCCTGTATACTTTTAGCGAGGTCTTTTATACGAGTGAGTAACTTAGCATGTCCTAAGTGGACACCATCAAAGGTGCCAATGGTAATTACAGCTTGTTGAAAAGTGGGTAATTCCGTAAGATTTCGGAAAATTCTCATGTTCTTTGACTAAATTTGAACACAAAAATAGAATAAATTTTGTTCTATCTTCACCCGAACACATAAAAAAACGCCCAACCTTAAAAAGAGGTTGAACGCTGATAAATGTATCATATATATATAAACCTACCTTCGGTGAGAAGGTAGGAGAACTTTAAACTATTCAGCTATGAAAAAGATAATTTAATTATAACTTAGTGGATGGTTATCAGTAAATTAAAGTAGTAAAAAGAGCCCCGGGACTACAAAAATCAAACACTTACTAACCCTAAGTA
>JAHDHP010000044.1 GCA_020631245.1 Bacteroidota bacterium
GTAGAAAGCTTATTCGGCTATGTTTACTAGCAGTGTCTTCCGCTGTCAGCCCTGCTAGTAAAAGCCTCCTTAAGCTTCTACTTCGTCAAGCTACCGCTGCTATCCCTCACGCGAGATAATTAAGGATACTACAAATGTTTTTGTATCATATCTCTTAAGCTATCCAATGGGCGAATAATTAATACCTCATCATTGTGTTTTTGTGTTTGTTCGAAGAGTATATCTGTCATGATTTGAACGTGTTTGTCTAAACGTTTTTTAACTAACTCATGGGAGGGAATCTCGCTATATTCAGTAATTGAATTTGGACTTGTTAATATCTCATAGGCTGCTCTAGAGTAGTTACGGAAACTATATAGGTGATCGGTGTAAAAAAGATAGGATGCATCTACAAGATCATGTAAACTGGCGTATTCCTTATCTGGAGAGAAAATATCTCTCAATCGACTTAATAATAGGCAAGTGACTCCACTAATATTGAACTGCTCAATTAGGTTTGCATGATTAGCTTGAACAAGTTGTGTTGCTTCTTGCCATACCATTGATCTTACTTGTTGGAATACATTATCTAAACCCCCATATAATAGTTCAATGAAATTAAGTGTATTCTTATTTTTATTCAGTATAGTTGTCCGAGGAAGTCTTGCTGCCATTTTTTCTAAAAAAGCTGGAGGAATATATGTCTTTAAATAATCACCATTCAAATGACTGTTAGAACAGTATTCTATACTGATAATTAGTTTCGTTTGTAATGTTTCAAAAGGAAATTTAATATTGTGTTGCGTACTCTCTTTAAAGATCAATAAGGCATGATAGACGTGTTTGTCTTCCGCAAATTTATGTTCCTTTTTTTCGGACTGTGTTAGTGCTTTTTCAAGCTTACAAGTAAACATGCCTAGGTGCTTGGCTATGGTGAAAACATTATTAGCCTTTGTGGTGTAGTAGGTATTATTAGTTTCTGAAAAAATACGCCAGGTGTCTACCTTATTACTATTTATTACTACTTCTCTGCTAGGTGTTTCTACCCATTGAACAGGTGTTTGATGATCATGAAGGTCAGAAAAGTGATCTGATGGTAATAAGACAAGCCCTTTTAAATAATTATTTTCTATTTGTTTAATAAAATTAGTGTATACTACCGATAGCTTTTCTGCTAATACTTTATACTGATTAATAGCCTTAGTCATATTCGATTGGCTAACTATTTTTCTATATTGACCTTCGTATTCTTCAATAGCAGTTTGGTACTCTGCAAGTTGATGTATTTTGTTGATATTGGGGACTTGGGAAAATAGATCTACTAGGTAGAGTGTAGTATCTAAAGTCTTTGCTAAGTATAATAAGTTAGGTAAAGAATCGTAATTATTTAATTGTTGAATCAATAGATTATTACAATCGTAAGCAGATTCATTAAATAAGAGGTCTGCTTCCGAATGAATAGGTGTATTAAATACAGTTGATTGACTAATAGTAAGTGCATGTGTCTTTAATTCACTGAAGTAATCGACTAAATGATCCATTTCTCCACTTTGGTGCCTACCTTCTGCCTTATGACGAATATTTTGTAAAGCAATACAGTATTGATCTTGCCCTATATTAGTTGCTAATTCTAGGATTTTAGTAAGCGATCTTGTAAACTGATTATAGGAGATCATTTGTAGGTTTTCTCCTTTCTTGATTTGGTGTGCAACATCTATTAAGCGATGATTTGCTTCGCCAATAGCTTGTAATATATGCCAAAAGCCATCGTTTATGTTTGTACTGAGGCTTTTTATTTGTCCAAATAAATGCTCAAAATTTTTACCTACAAATTCATGTAAATGAACAATCTGTTGGCTAATTGTTTCTAGGGCATTCATGATTTCTGCATGGCGTTCTGCGTCTATGTCGCGTTTGTTTTCTCCAAACAAATCAAATATGGGTAATATGGCTGCAGCTACGCCCATAAATGCTCCAAATGTAAAGGTGGCAGCAGCAAATACCGTTTTACATACATTGATAGCCACTCTTCCAATAGTACTAGTGATAGCAGCTAACTTGGGATCAACCTTTGCAATTAAAAAATTAGAAACACTAAGTATATCATCTGCTACCTTAATTTTTTCGTTAAATTTTTGCTGTCTTATCTCTTTTTCTTTGTAGTCTTGTTGATTATTGTAAATCTGATTTTGCATGGACAATAGCTCTTGTCGTTCATCTTTTAGCTGTTCGAGGTATTTATTCTGTAGCTTTAATAAGGTATTTATTTCTTCTTGGCTAGGACTTTCTTTAGAGAGTTTAAAGAGTTTTTCTTTCTCTTCAAGTGTAAATCCATAAGAGCGTATCAAACGTTTTAAGCCTCTTCTGTAGAGTTCTTTATTTCGAGCATCAACTTCTATTTTGTGGGGCTGAGAAACATATTTTTTAAAAGTCTTTTCTACTTCTGTGAGTGTGTCAACTAACGGATCAATATAAGGACTAATTGATTTTCTGTAGAGAGGAAAATTCTTAAGAAATTTATGTGAGAGTCTCAAAGAATCTACACCTATACCAATAACAGATTCCATTTTTACTATATAAGGATCGTAGATAAATTTTGTAGTAGAATTTTTGGTTTGTGGGGTACTCATAGTAATAGTTGGTTTAAGTGAATAAATGTATTGAGATTATATGAAGTAGTTCTCAACAATAAGTTGAGAACTACGGCATAGAAATAAGGGGTTAGACTGGAACAGAATCCACAGTCTGCGCTGTATTAGGAGTAGTAGCGTTTACTAATTGATTATACTGTTCTTGTAGCTTTGCCTTCCATACGTTTAATTGTTCAAGTTCGCTTGTTGCTACTTCAATGTGCTTAGCTCGCATCTTTTTGGCGTCATCTAGCTCTTTGTATAGCGGTTTGATTATTTCCTCGATGTGCTTAGTGAATAGATTATGTTCGATAGTAGCCAATGTTGCGCTAAGGTTATGGATATATTGAGTAGGCTTATTATTCAATACCTGAGCACACTTATTTATATAAGATACTAGACCTTTGCGATGAGCACCATGCATATGGCCGTCGTGTTCTTGTACCCATATTTTCCAACCTGAAGCATTCCAAAAGTTGGGAGATTGTGTCATGATATTATACACAAGGGGTGTCGCATCTGTAGAAATAGGGTTGTGGGTGTTAAATGCAGGTAGTGCTGTTTGGAACTGTTTTAAGGCATGTTTTCCTAGAAATGGTGTAATTGCCTTTTGAAAATTGGCAACTGTTTTATTGAGCAGTGCTTGTGCATCTCGTCCACAAACATTAACAGGATGTGCATGAGCGTTTAGAATATTTGTAGCTGCTTGTTGCAGATCAATTAAGTGCTTTTCTACCCTTTCTCTTTTTAGTTTGACATAGTGATCCCTATTCCACGGACGTTTGCAATTAATTTCAGTATACACACAACTACCTCTAAATATATGATTGGTAACTGCACGTGTATTTTGGCTTATATGGTTGGCAAGGTGATTAACTGCATTTTTATAATTATTAATGCTGTGTTTATGTGGGAGTTTTTTGATAAATTCTTGCCGTTCTCTACTAAATCCTCCTTGATACCGATCTCTAGTCTTTTTTAAATCTTTAATCTCGGTTTCCTTTTGTTTAATCACTAGGTTTTGATTTTCAATATGCTTCTCAATATGTTGTTCAGCTTTATCTATAGCAGCTAAGCCCTTATTGAGAACTGTTTTTCGCGCTTCGACCTCTAATGTGCCGCTGTTTATAAATGTACTGATATATTGTCCTAATTGGGTTAAACCAGCAATTTTACGATATAGACTAAAAGGATCAGCTTCTCCATCAAGTTCAAATCGTTCTAGAGGTTGTTTAAAGTATTGAAGTATAAAAGATTTTTCATCTTTTGATCTATTAGAATCATTTAGAAGGAGCTTAATATCACTAAGTTTTTTTACTTGTGGATACGCTAATAAGCATTTAGCATAAATAGCACTGATGCCAAAAATGCGTTCTTTTAGTATTTCTTTAGAGATTTGTTGGAAAATAGGAAATCTATGCAGCATTTCTACTAACTGATGTTTGGCAACTTCTAATCCTTCCCCTTTATCTATATCTATCTTATTAAAAATAAATATGTAAGCATTGGGATCTTGCTCAAAATTTCTTTGAGTGGTAAGTGACTTTATAATCTGCAAGTTGTTTTCCGTTTCTACTCTACCATAATTTAGTACACAGATTATTAGATGAGACTTAGACATAATCTTTGTCGTAATTTCATTGTGGCTAGCATCCAATACCAAATTACCAGGACTATCTAATAAGGCGAATTTTTTGTTTCCTATATTAGGGATGATAAGTGGTAAGTTTTTAAAATTACCTTTTATTTTGATCTCTGCTACTGTCTCATTATTGACATAAATATCTATGTCCTCTTTTTCGGGATTTGGAATAGTTTGTGTATTCCCTGCCTTAAAGTGTATGACAGCGATTACATCTTTAACTGTTTGATCGTGTTCGATAGAAATGATCGTACCAGTACATAAACCTGTTGCTGATGTTGACATACTAAAACCTGTCATCGCTTCTAGTAAACTTGTTTTTCCTAATCCTGGAAGACCTGAAAGCAAAACCCTTCGAATAGATTGGTTGTCTAGTTCGTATTTTAAATTCTTTACCTCTTTGTTTAGCGATTTCGCGTTAAGAAATTTTATTAATTCAAATAGTAGCTGATACTCAGGTGTCTTAAAGAGATCTTGAGTCTTTTTAGACTGTTTTCTGTTGGCATTTACTTTTTCTGTTGGCATGACTAATTGCTTTTTTGGTAAAAAAATAGTTGAACAGATTTAATGTAATATGAGATGAATGCATTGCAAAATGAATACGCATTTAGATGAGATCTATTTTTACTTTGTAGCCGAATGTTTTGTAAGTGAATGATTATTAGTTGTTTGTTGGGAAAGCGTCATTGGGAGTACAAAATGTTTATTTTTAATTGTTAATGGATTGCAGTTTGTCTGTATTATTTTGTATTAGATCAGTTGGATGGAGTGAAATGAGATTAAATGAATGAGAATGTAAAATTGAAAAGTTAGATGCTTTGAAAAAAAATAAAAATATCCTACTTTTAAATATGGATATTGTTTTATGTAAGTGATTTGTGAAATGAATGATAAAAACGCTTATACAGATCTTTTTATGGAGTTGGAGCAGCTAGTGACTGAAGTCGCAGGCACTAAAAACCAAACACTAATAAATACGCTTAATCTGGTATTAGCATCCGTAAAAAAAATGGATGCAGAATTGACCTATAGAAAATGCTTGATAGATGGAATGACCCACGAATTAAATAAAGTTGCTCGATTGTTACATGATGTTAAGAATGATTTATATACCATTGAAGAGCGTATTCGATTACTAGCAAATTATTCTTCTTCCGATCAATTAAAGTTGATTCGAGAATTAATAATTAGAGCACGCATTGATACAGAAACAAGTCATAGAGATTTATACGCAAGTGAGTCTAAAGATTATCCTTTCTCTACTTCCTTTAATATTTTATTGACACGATTTGAATTGTTGTATGGAGAGAAGTATCAAGTTATTCGTGTGATTGATTCTATTCCAGGAAAAATAGATACTATTCCTTATATAAAGGACTATTTATATCGAATTGCTAAAGAGGCATTGAATAATATTGTTGAGCATTCTACAGAAGGAACAAGCCTTATTTTGGCTGAATTATATGTAGAAGGAGAACAGGTTTGTTTGTCTATCAGTGACGATGGCTATGGTTTTGATGTTGATACGATGTTAAAAGCAGATGACCGTTTCGGGTTAAGAGCTATGAAAGCTCGTGCAGCAGATATCGGAGGTCTTTGCTCAATAACTAGTAGTGATAAAGGTACTAGAGTTAAAGTTGAAATCCCCTTTTAAATTTAGATCCATGATTGAACATAAATACAATGTGTTGATTGTAGATAATGATACGATGCAGGTAGAAGGTATTACCAATAAATTACTGTCCGCAATCTATAGGCAAAATCATTCGAATAATGATGATATGGTGTTGTATAACATAATAGATATGATGGAAACAGCTAAACATACACCCCAAGATAAAACTACAAGCGAAGAGATAAATAAAGAGATTAAAGCTTTAGTAGAGGCAAGAACTATTTGTAAAATTATTAATTATGACTACGAATTTATAGGTGAATACACTGACTTGTCTGAAAAAGGAATAAAAAATTATCAAGAACTTAATACAACTAAGCTTTCGTATGTTGAGCAAGCAAAACTTTTTTTTGATAGAGAATTTTTCCCTTTATTTGATAAAGTCAATTGGCCACAACTGCGATATCAATATTATAAAAACACAGCTAAAGCTCAAGATAAAGCTATTCGAAAATATCTAAAAAAGGATAAAAAATATTCATTATTATCAAGTCCTTTGTTTGTTATTCTAGATCTAAATATGCCTAAAAATTCAGGCTTTGAATTACTAAGTTACTTATCAAAGAAACAGGCAGAAATAAAGGAGAAACATAAAGAGACTTTCAGCAGGGGAATAGCAGATGTAATTATTCATAGTAATTGTGCTGATCCGTTATATGTTTATAGAGGACTTTTCGATTTTGGTGCTGAGGCGTATATTTATAAAGAAGATGTGTTGGTAAATGGTAAATTTCCTATCCAAAGCCCTTATAAACTAAAAGTAAAGGTTGACAATGCTAGTCCTTATTTGGGAAATTTTAGTTTAATTGATGTTTTCAATGAAATTTGTATGTTTGATACCCGTCGGACAAAAGGATTGATGAGTAAAACTATATATAAAAGATATGACCTATTGAAGAATTCTAAGAATTCAATGGTTAAAAAAGCTAATGTTAATTTGCTAAATAATATGCAAACTGTTGTTAAGAAATGGAAAGATGAAAATGATCATATGGCGAATAGTGGTAAAAAGTATGATCTAATTAGTTTATTAGAGAATATAGTTGATAAGATTAAACTAGAAAAAGAGAACACGGAAAGTAATCACAGAGAATATATAAGAAAGTCTTTACGTATATTAGCTCATCATGAATATACTCGAATTATACGTTTGGTAGAAATACTCTTATCGAATCAACCCCCCTTATAATCAACTACCTTCATCTTCACTACATGCCCCTGTGTGGCTCTTTCCGGCCAGTCGCCCCCTTGCGAGCTATCCTGTGTTTTTAAGATCCACTCTTCTCGGTAGACTAGCCCTACATTAGGGGCATAGACTTCAGTACCAAAAAGCTTTTCGATGAGGTTTTCTTTGTCTTGTTGGGCGATAGTGATAGATTTGTCGAAGGTGAGATTATTGATTTGGAAGGGCGTTTCAATTTGGCTGTACGTATAGGTCCAGTCGGCATAGGCTCCGTAACGATAGTACTGGTACCAAGTGTTAGTTTCATTAAAATCGTTGATATAGACATTACCATCCCACTCGCGAAATTCACTAATGGGAAATACCATTTTCATAAAACGGCGATCGCCTTCTACTCGTTCTGCGCGATCCTCTTCTTTTACAGCATACCACACGATAGGTTGTTCGTCGCTCCAAGCAACAGTGCTATCTTGTCTGATATACCGTTTGATGGTAATGGCTGATCGTCCTTCATTGTCGGTAAATCGCTTGCCTAATTCTTCTTTTACTTGCCAAGAAGTTATTTTACTTCCTGTAGCTAAAAAGGCATCATAAATAGTAGAATCTACTTGGTAAATAACCCAGTGACCAGGTTGCATCGGAAAGTAGCTATCACCGTCTAATACAACAGGTTCTTCTACTTTATCTTCACAGGCTCCAAGTGACAAAATACTTGTGATTAACAAACAATAAAGGACGAGTCGATACATAAATTGGGATAATAGGATATGAAATTACTTTTTGATAGCTGTAAGGACAATAGGTGTTGCCATTAGTCTTTCAGTAGGACGGATTTCTTTTACCTCTGCACTAAATAAGACTTTATCTCCAACTTTTAAATCAGGTACATCAGGGCATACAAAATAACGTGTGCCTTCCCGCTCTTCTTTGTTGATAGGAGTAAGTATTAAAAATTGGCTCAACTTTCCAATAACAGCTTCTTTATTCTCGATTATTTGGACTGTTTTACGATCTGCAAATCGACATTTCCCTTTTAAAGTAATCTCTGTTTTTGCATCGGCATTAGCATCAGCATCAACGTTGTTTGTATTTTCATCCATATTAGTATCTGTTGCTTCTTCGTTAGTTGTATTGCTGGCCGTTTCTTCTGTTTTTTCTTGTTCAGACAGGGTGTCTTCTTGTGGTATTTTGGTACAACTAGTACAATAAACTCCTAAGAGAAGGGTCAAAAATAGCATTGTCTTTTTCATAACATTTGTTGTTTTGGAGGTAAATGAATCTGTAGGTTATTCAACACCGTATTCTGTAATTTGAATTTTGACAACATGCCCTTTGTCAGCATTGTCGGGCCAAGGCTCTTCGAGGAAGCTATCATCTGCTCGTAAAATCCATTCTTCTTTATAAATAAGTCCGACATCTTTGGCATATATTTCTTGTCCATACAAACGATCAATACGATCATCAAAATCATGTTGATTGATGGTGAGTGTTTCGTCAAAACTGAGTGTTCCTAATGTCATCGGTTCGTTGATACTGGCATAGCCATAAGACCAACCATCATACAAGCCAAGGCGATATTCATTGGTCCAGCCTTTACCCGCATTTTCGGTATTGAGATACTTATTGCCTTCCCATTTTCGATTTGGAGCAATCGGGAAAATCAATTTGATAAACCGACGTTCTCCCTCCATGCGTTCTGCTTGTGTTTCGTCTTTGACAGCATACCATACAATAGGGGTAATACTTGACCAATCTTTTGTTTTGTCGTACCGATAATAGCGAAATACTTCGATAGCGGTACGCCCTTCATTGTCTATAAAGGTATCGCCATATACCTCCTTTAATTGAAGGGATACTTCTGCTTTCCCATCTTCAGCAAATGAACTATAAATGGTAGAATCAATTTGGTAAATGGCATAGGTTCCTGATTTGATTGGAAAATATGCTTGTCCTTCTTCGAAGCTAAGTTCTTCATAACTGTTGTCACAACTGTATAAACAAGCTATGCCTAAAAGAAGTAGAAGACTGAGTAATGAGGTTGTTTTTTGCATGTCAAATTCTAATTTAGTAAATAAAGAAGAGAGAATAAGCTCTATCATCTTCACTATCTAATGGTCGGCTAGAAATAGAAATAGGTTGCATTAAAATATTAAGACTAACGCTAAGAGTTGGGCAGATCGTAACTCTTTTGGATATGTCCACCACCTACTACATCATTGCCTTCGTAGAATACCGCTGATTGTCCAGGGGTGATAGCGTCTACTGCCTTGTAAAATTCTACTTCTACTAAATCGCCTTTTTGTTGGGCAAACGACATTTCGCCTGGGTGGTGAGAACGGATTTGAGAAATGACTTCAAAGCCATCGTTCAAATCGGGATACTTCACCATGTTTAGGTTACCAACGGTCATCCCATTGCGGTTGAGTTCTTGTATTTCGCCGAGTACGACGGTATTTTGATTGGGATCAATTTCGGTGACATACATGGGAGTACCTAGTGCAATGCCAAGCCCTTTACGCTGTCCGATGGTATAAAAAGGATAGCCTTTATGTTGACCAATGACTTCGCCTTTGGTATTGAGGAAATGCCCCCCATCTACTTTTTCTGCTAAGCCATCTACACGACGGCTGAGAAAGCCGCGATAATCGTTGTCAGGTATAAAACAAATTTCGTAACTCTCTGGTTTTTTTGCCAGTTCGTGATAGCCCCAATCTTCCGCCATTTTGCGAATTTCTGATTTGTGGTACTTCCCAACAGGAAAGATGGTACGTGCTAGGTTTTTTTGCTCTAAACCCCATAGCACATAGGATTGGTCTTTGTGTCGATCTAAGCCACGAGAAACCACATAACGGTCTAGCTCTTTATCGTGTCGAACGGAGGCATAATGACCAGTAGCTATAAATTCACAATCTAAAGCATTGGCGCGACGTAGCAAGGCAGCCCATTTGATATGGGTGTTGCACATAATACAAGGGTTAGGGGTGCGTCCTGCGAGGTACTCGTCTACAAAATTGTCGATGACCCAATCTCCAAATTCGTCGCGTATGTCGATGATGAAGTGGTGAAACCCTAAATCGACCGCAATGGAGCGGGCATCATTGATGGAGTCGAGACTGCAACATCCTGTTTCTTTTTTTGATCCTCCCGAAGTGGCATAGTCCCATGTTTTCATAGTGATTCCTATGACTTCATATCCTTGATTGTGGAGCATGACTGCGGTAACGGTACTATCAATACCACCGCTCATTGCCACTAATACTTTTCCGTGTTTGCTCATGATAAATATTGCGTTTGTTACAAAAATACGAAAAAACGATTGAACGATAAACGTCCGACGATTAAACGATGTATAACGATAATAGCGTAACGCCCATTCAATCATTCAGTCATTCGCTCATCCAGTCATTGTCTTGCGTGAAGGATAGTAGTGGTAGCTTGCCAAAATAGCCGCTTTTGTGACGCAATGACTAGCAGGGCTGACAGCGGAAGACACTGCTAGGAATATGCGGAACATGCGGGTATGAGGCAACTACAAACGGATAGCCTGACCTGAAACAGGGATTGAGTGAATGAGGGATTGTGGGATTGGGTTGCGTTACGCGCTCACCAAATCAATCCCTCATTTCCTCAATCCCTGTGGAAGGGCACGCCCAAATCACCTATAATAACTTAGTTAGCTTGATGAAAAGTTCACTCCCTTGACGAGGTTTGATCGAATTATAGCAGGGTTCCATGATTTGGATGTCGAAATGGGTGGCAAATAGGGGGCGATATTCTTCGATATTGCCGCCAAAGGGTGGATGTTCGGTGTGGAGGAGAATGTTGAAAAGGAGACCGACTAATTTGCCTTTGGGTTTTAAGAGACGGTGCATTTGTTGGACGTAGGCAGGTCGAAGGGTGGGAGATAGGGCGCAAAAAAAGGTTTGTTCGAGGATAAGATCATATTGTCCTTGATGTTTGAAGAAATCTTCTTGTAATAATTGTTTGTCGGGAAAATCGCTTTGCTGGGCTTTGAAATTTTGTAAAGCAGATGCTGACCAGTCGAGGATATGGGTGTTGTGGAATCCTTGTTGCCAGAGATAACGGGCTTCATATGCATTGCCACAGCCTGGAATAAGGATCGTGATTTGTTTGTCTTGAAGCTGATCGATATAGGTTTTTAGTGGGGTGCTGATATGTCCAATATCCCAACCTGTTTGTTCTTGTTGATAGCGATTTTCCCAAAATTCTGCGTCTAATTGAATTGGCATTTCTTCTGTTTATTATGGTGAATGGAAGATGGATAATAGCGTCAAGAATGTGACTAAATTATGACAAAAACATGGATTTTTTTAATGGATTCACTATCTTCGGCTATGTTATCTGGCAAATATATGACATAATAAAAGGCTTGTTTAGGCAGTTTGATATATGTAAACTAGTCAAGCTTTATTATTTGCATGATATTTGGTTACTAATTATAGTATAAGTAATTGGCCTAATTTAATTATTATTTCGTAACAGCTTAAGTAATTATTGTAATGGAAAAGGAAAAAAAATCAAGTTCTAAATCCAGAGCACCTTATTTTTATCTACTTGCCTTAATTTTGTTATTGCTATTTTCTAACATGTATCTTTTTTATAAAAAGAATACTTTGGAAAAGGAGCGCGATGAATCTGTTGCTTTTTTAGAGGGGCAGAAAATGCAATTACAAGAGGAATATAAAGCAATTGAAGAAGAATTGAACATTTTTAAAGAAGAAAATTATGCTTTAGATAGTTCTTTGACAGTCATGGAAGGTGATTTGGATCTGAAAAAAGAGGAAATAGAATCCTTGTTATCTAAAAATTCGAGTACGACAGGAGATTTGAGTAAAGCGCGCTTGTTGATTGAAAGTTTGCGCGATGATTTGGATAGTTTTAGGGATCAGGTACAAGCTTTGAGTGAACAGAACCAGTTATTGACACAAGAGGTGGGCGAATTGGGTTCGGAGAATAAGGAGTTGAACCAACAAAAAGAGGTGTTGATTGTGAAAACGAATGAGCTTTCGCGTGAGAATGTGAAAGTGAAGCAGGAGAAACAGCAGGTGGAACAACAAAAACAAGTATTGGAGGTAAATAACCAACAATTACAAACTTATAGCCAAGATGTAATGGCACAAAATACAGGTTTACGTGAAAATTTAGATGAGGTGAAGGTGGTGTTTAAACAGCAAAAAGAGGCAATTGTTGAGTTGACTGATCAGCGAGAACAACTAGTGGAAATTAAGCATGAACTGGAAGAAGATCGCCAAGAGTTATTTACCGAGAAAATAGAATTGGAGGAGAAGAAGGAGATTTTGGAAGAGAAAAAGGAAGAGTTAGAGGATAATTATAAAGTCCTGACTGAAGAGAAAGAAAAGGTGATTGAAGAGAAAGAAAAAGTGATCGAAGAAAAAGAAAAGGTGGAAGAGGTGAATGAGGAAATGCAACGAAAATTAGATATTGCTTCGGTAATGCGTATTTCGGGAGTTGATTTTAAGGGAGTTCGTTATAAGAAAAATGGTAAGGAATTGGTGTCTACTAATTCTAAGAAAACGGATAAATTGAAGGTATGTTTTAATGTAAAACCCAACCCTGTTGCAGAGAAAGGAGAGAAATTGATGCAATTGCGTATAGTGAAGCCAGGTGGTACTGTTTTGTATAATGAGGCTCTTGGTTCGGGGGTATTAGAAATGGCAACCGAAGAAAAGCAGGTGAAGTATACGGTTGAAAATTACATTGATTATAACCACGTTCCTAAGAATTATTGTATGTATTGGCAAGATCCTGCTTACTCAGAAGGGGAGTATAAAGCCGAATTGTATAATGGTGGTGTATTAGTTGGAGGTAGTAGTTTTGCCTTTAAAAAATAAGTTTTTCGACATTAAAATTTAAGCGGCAGATGATTCATTTCACCTGCCGCTTTTTTGCTTGTATTATTCCATTTCTTCTTTTCTTTCTACCAAATACCAATAGACAATCCCTCCGATAATTAGCAATACAAGTACGCCTGCTACAAAACTCAATAAGGTACTAATGCCAATTCCTCGTTTTACGACTGCTGTAGGATTCCCCACGTTAATTAATCCCGCCCAATAATAAGGATGTGCCTTTTGCGAGTTATTTTGTAAGAGCATTCGTTTTTTGGCTTGATGTAAAGAGATATTAATCGCTTTTCCATCTTGCAATTCTTCAAAAAAGGTTTTCATCATTTCAGGGGCAAACTCTTCCGCTCTCCATAAAGAAGTAACTAAGCTTGGACAGCCTGCATAGGCGAAAGCGCGTGAAACATTCAAATATCCATCTACTTTTTCGCGATCTTCTTCTACGGGCATAGTGGCTCCTAAAACAAGTAGTTCGGTTTCAATAGGATTGCTATACACCTCATACATGTTTAGGAAGTCATCATTATTGGCGGCATTAAAAAAGAGTAGTTTGGAGTCAATGGGTTTGTCCGCAAAAACAAAACAATTGAGGGCTAAGTGATTAATAGAGTATTCGTTTACCTTTTTGATAAATTCATTTTCCGAGGCCTTTGTACCTGTATACACTTCCCCATTCATAATAGAATTGACTTGGTTAATTTCTTGTTTAGATTTGGCAAGCGTTTCTTTTGCTTTCGGATCAAATTTTTTGGTTAGCTGTTCGTCAAAAGCGACTCGAATTTGATAATATTCGTAGGGAACACTCCAACCCCCATAGGTTTTGGGATTCGGATTTCTGGGGGTATTTAAGTCCTGCCAAAAATAATCCATTCCATAGGCATAGTTAATGACATATTGGTTGAGCAAATAGGGGAGGTTTTGGAACTGAACTCGTTCTTCCACATCTTTGGTGAGTAGGGCTTCAAAAGGGAGGAAGGTGAGTTTCCCGTCAGGAATAACAACCAAATTGGTTACTGGGTCTGATTGGATAAAAGATAAAGGACGTTCCAAAATGTGTTTGTAAATGGCTAATGAGTTATTCCTAAATAGATTATAGCCCCTTAAATGATTGCTCTCCGCCATTTCTCTGACATGGAGAGACTCCAACAGGTTCACAAGCGTATCTTCAATAGGTGCGAGTTCAAACTGCTCTAAATGAATGCCTGACTGGGAAAATATGAAGGCAAATCCAAGATCATTACCCATATAGTATTGGATAATGGCTGTTTCAGGTAATTGAGTCGTTAGGCGTTGGTGAATATCCTGTATATTGAGCGGTTCGTGTTTATAACGAAACTGATAATAAGCAGGGTAATCACTTTCTAAACTACTATGCAATTCTTGTAAGGATGATTTTAGAACATCCAATTGCAAATGCATTGCTTTTCTTTTCTCAATCGATACTCTAGAGGTGTCTAATTGCTCTTCTTGCAATAATTTTCGTTTAATAAGCGTCAGATTGTTAGCTGTAATTTTCTCCTTTTCTATAAGTGAATCCAACTTGGATTCCTGTCCATCAGAGTATTGGACGGTAGGCGATTTAATAGCATTCAGTAGTTTGGTATATCGACTTTTTTCAACAAGGTTGAAAGCATTAGTCAGGTAGTCGCGTTTTTTTTGTGGATCATTGGCATCCTGATACAGGAAATAAGCCAATCGAATTCCATTTTCATAGGTATCTTCGATGGTACCTTCAGGCATCGACTTGTATGATTGTGGGCTACTAAGCACATTAATCGTGTCAATAACATTTGCCGCCATCAAATACGTAGAAAGGGCATTTTTAAGAATCGAAGTGGATTGTTTTTTTTGGAAAGAATACTCCAAGCTTCTAGCCTTGGCATTTAAGGCTTCTAGATAATGCGTATAAGAACTGACATTTTTGAGCGAATAGGTGGTTTTTTTTGTGTCGCTATTCTTTTCTTGTACCACCGTTCCCGACAGTGCGTCAATAATTAATTGATACTCTTCTAATGCTTTCTCATAATCTTCCATCTTATCATAAGCACCACCTATTTTTAGTTGAACATCGGCAATTTCGGGATGATTGTCATGATAATAATTGTCTTTATTTACTCTAGCAGAATCATAAAAAGCAAGTGCTTTATCAAATCGCTCTTGTTCTAAATAACAATCCCCAATATTGGTGAAATTAAAAGCAAAATCTTTATTACTAGGATCAAAATAAACATATAAAAGTTCCAAAGCCTTTTGGCTATAATCTATTGCCTCTTCATAACTCCCCTTATCTGCCAAAATTTTGGCAATATTAGTATAGGGTTTTACCCGTTCTGCACGACCTAGAAAGTTGTTAGGATTTTTTTCGTAGATATATAGAGCTTTGTGATAATTTTCAAGTGCTTTTTCTGGGTTATCCATCGTGCGGTGTATCAGTGCCATATTTTGGTAGGTACGAGCAAGTTGGTAGTCAGTTTCATGCAATTCACGCACTTGGATATTTAGCCCTTGTTGGTTGGCAAATAAGGCTTTTTTGTAACTTCCACTGAAGAAATAAATTCTAGAAAAATGGAAATATATTTTCATCAGTTGTTTATCCCCTTCTCCATGAATCAATTCTTTGAGCGTAAGTGCTTGTGTTAAAAAACGGTGAGCTTGATCATAATTGGATTTTTCACTATTTACAACTGCCAAGTTTTGATAAGTCTCGGCCAGAAGATCATATTCCATCCCCAGTTCTCCTGGATTGAGGCGATTATAACCATACTTGAGAATCCCTTCTAGTTCTAAACTATCTTCCCCTGCTTCTTTCGCAGCAGTTGCTAATGCTAAAGCATATTCATACTTCTTATTTTCATACATCGAAAAAGCCAACTCATTACTCGACTCCATAAACTCTTTCCAATTCAAATTCTCCATGATTGCCGTTGATTTTTTGGCATAATGCATGGCAGAATCAAAAGCGTTGATATGAATTAAAGAATCGGCTAATGACTTGTAATAGTGAGCATCACCCATTTGTGCCAATGCATCTTCATCAGATGATTGTCCAAAAGATGCAACAGCAGAAAGTACCCCCCAAAAGAAAATGGAAATGAGAAATAACTTGTTGATGATAGACATGGGCAAATAGGGTTACAGCGTATAATGCATAGGAATGATGATAAAATAATCATTCCATAGAAAGCCCGTAAGTTAAGAAAAAATACGCGATGTCTTATCACTTAAAAGTCAGATGCATATCATAAATTGCCCCATTAGTTAGTTAGCACCACCTACCCTAGAAATCAATGAATCTACCTGTGAATTCCATAACTGTTTTTGATCTTCCATATCATAATCATCCGCAAAATCGGTAATGATAAGAATAGTATCGCCTGTAATAGGAGATCGTTCAATTCGGAATTCCAAATATTCATCTCCTTCCGCATCTTCCATCCGGAATTTAATAAAGATTTTATCTTCTTTGTCAATGACATTCGCCTTCTCTTCAACTCCTTCCCAGAAAAAACTGTAATTGTCTTCTGTGTTGTCAACATGTTCTGCAAACCATTGGGCAAGTCCTGATGGTGTAGACAAAAAGTTGAACAAAATGGTAGGTGAGGATTTAATGACGTAATCCAAAGTATATTTGACCCTGGCCATACGTAAGTTTTACGGTTTATTAGATAATAGCATAATAATAAATCAAACTAGTTTTTTAGCCATTTTTCATTATTATTTTTTAAAAAACATGGTATTAAACAATAGGTAAACTAGCCTATATTACCAAGTTTCCCAAAATGTTAACGTCCTGCAATTATAACTAAAAAATAATTTTTTCAAAATTTCAGAACAAAAAACCCTTCATAAACATTAATTTATTACATCAAAACCACATAATTTGATGCTTTATTTAGGCTAACACTGTACATGTGTACATCTTTTTCTTTTTACTCAACAAAAATTGATGTAAATTTGTACTAGTGTGTGCATATAAAATATATAGGTTGTGACATTAAAATATTTATTTTGTCATAAACTTTTATAAAATACACTTCCTTTTTTTAGAATTGTATTAATGTACACTATTTTTTATTGATTAATTATTTAACCCTATTTAAGTAATTGCTAAACAATACACCATTTAAGTTAGTATTTTAATCATTACTTAATTTTTACACTCTTTTCTTGGAAGTATTTTCTTCAACAAACAAAGAGGGGTAGAATATTTCATCCCTTTCATTTAACTAGTGAGAAATTATGCGTCAGCTAAAGATTACCAAATCGATTACCAATAGAGAGAGTCAATCTCTGGAAAAGTATTTACAAGAAATTGGTAAGGTAGACCTGCTTACGCCTGAAGAAGAAGTTGATCTCGCCAAACGAATTAAACAAGGAGATCAAGAAGCATTAGAGAAATTAACCAAAGCCAATTTGCGTTTCGTCGTTTCTGTTGCCAAACAATATCAAAATCAGGGACTTTCCCTAAGTGACCTCATCAATGAGGGCAATCTAGGTTTGATTAAGGCGGCACAGCGTTTTGATGAAACAAGAGGATTCAAATTTATTTCTTACGCTGTATGGTGGATTCGCCAATCCATTCTTCAAGCATTAGCCGAACAGTCACGTATCGTGCGATTACCACTCAATAAAGTTGGGTCACTCAACAAAATCAATAAAGCCTTCTCGGCACTAGAACAAGAATACGAACGCGAACCATCACCCGATGAATTAGCCGACGTTCTAGATATTGATACAGATGAAGTAGAGACTACACTTGGAGTAGCCGCTCGACATATTTCTGTCGATCAACCATTCGTCGAAGGAGAAGACAACACACTTCTTGATGTACTTACCGATAAAAATACACCTTCTACCGATTCAGATTTAGATTACAACCAATCACTCGGGCAAGAAATCGAACGTTCGCTTTCTACGCTTACCGACAGACAAAAAGATGTAATCAAATTATATTTCGGAATAGGTGTCGAACACAGTATGTCCCTAGAAGATATTGGAGAGCGTTTTGGTTTGACACGCGAACGAGTGCGCCAAATCAAAGATAAAGCTATCAATAAACTACGTAGTGCTTCTCGTAGCAAATTGCTCAAAAATTATCTTGGATCTTAATCCAATTTACTCTTAAATATCCATACACATCGTACCCTTTGTGATGATCGCTCATTACAAGGGGTATTTGTATGTATAGATGTGTGTTTTTTACCGAATAAAAGTTACCTTTGTGTTCCTTATTTGGGCGTGCCCTTTCACAGGTCTTGGGGAATTGCGGACTTAATAACCAATACGCGTAACATTAACACATTCCCGCAATCCCCCAATCCCTGTTTCAGGTCGGGCTTTCGGCTAATAGTTGGTTCGTAGCAGCCTGTTCCGCCAATACGGCGGCAGTGTCTTCCTTCGTCAGCCCTGCCACCGCAGGCGTCACAAGTCGGCTACTTCACCAATCTTCCGCCTCTATCCCTCACGCGTAAGGGCATTCCTTGTGGGTGCCCCTATATAGAACGTTTAATCGTCGGACGTTAATCGTTCAATCGTCAAAATATTAAATACCATGTTTGAAAATCTTCAGGAAAAACTAGATCAGGCATTCCAGACCCTAAAGGGGCACGGTAAAATTACCGAAATCAATATCGCCTCTTCTCTCAAAGAAATTAGACGCGCACTAGTAGCTGCCGATGTAAACTATAAAATTGCTAAAGAATTCACCCAAAAGGTGAAAGAAGAAGCAATGGGACGAGACGTACTTACCTCTGTCTCTCCAGGACAACTAATGGTAAAAGTCGTCAACGATGAGCTAACCAAACTGATGGGGGGCGAAGCAGCCACCTTTGATGTAGAAGGAAAGCCTGCCGTTGTGTTGATATCTGGACTTCAAGGTTCGGGTAAAACGACCTTCTCAGCTAAGTTAGCCAACTATCTGCGTTCTCGTCGCTCTCGTCGTCCGCTTTTGGTAGCAGGTGACGTATATCGTCCAGCGGCAATTGAGCAGTTAAAAATCTTAGGAAAACAAATCGGTGTAGATGTCTACTTCGAAGAAGAGAACAAAGACCCTGTACAAATTGCCCTCAATGGTATTGCTTATGCCAAAGAGAAGAGCTACAATATGGTCATTGTCGATACCGCAGGTCGTTTGGCAGTGGATGAGCAAATGATGAACGAAATTGCAGCCATCAAAGAAGCAGTGAATCCAAATGAAACACTCTTTGTCGTGGATTCTATGACAGGACAAGATGCTGTAAATACCGCCAAAGCCTTCAATGAGCGACTCGATTTCAATGGAGTAGTGCTTACCAAACTCGATGGTGATACACGTGGTGGAGCAGCTCTTTCTATCAAATATGTAGTCGATAAACCAATTAAGTTTATTAGCTACGGAGAGAAAATGGAAACCATCGACCTCTTCCACCCCGATCGTATGTCACAACGTATACTTGGGATGGGAGACATTGTTAGTTTCGTTGAGCGGGCACAAGACCAATTCGATAAAAAAGAAGCAGAAAAACTACAAAAGAAAATTCGTAAAAATCAATTCGATTTCAATGATTTCTTAGCCCAGTTGAACCAGCTTCGCAAAATGGGAGACATCAAAGATTTAGCAGCGATGATCCCAGGAATGAACAAAGCCCTCAAAGATGTAGATATTGATGATAAAGCCTTCAAAAAAGTAGAAGCAATCATCTTATCTATGACGCCAGCAGAAAGATCGAATCCTGAATTAATGAATGGAAAGCGCAAACAGCGTATCGCAGCAGGTAGTGGAAACAGTGTACAAGATGTCAACCAGTTTTTGAAGCAATTTGCTCAAATGCAAAAGATGCTCAAAACCATGTCGAAGTTCTCTGCGGCAGGTCGCTCATTCAAAGGATTACCATTTAACAGAAAATAATTTAATTGCTGCATGAAAGAGAATGCAATCAAAACCTC
>JAHDHP010000045.1 GCA_020631245.1 Bacteroidota bacterium
GTGTCTATCAAACAAACAGAAAAAGAGTAATTGATGGGCGTGCCCCCAATGTCATTGAATTAAGCATTTCAACATGGCAGATTTTGAGTAAGGGCCATCATAAAAGCTAGGCAATGCCTTAAATCTGATATGTTTTAATAGTACACTGTTTTCTAATAACACAACAACTCAATCCCTTATTTTTTGGGCGTGCCCCCATTTTTGTATGTTCAGATGCTCCAGCCAGCGTCCTCGCTGGTGGCATCTGAACATACAAAAATGGGGTCGGGCTATCCGTTTGTAGTTGCCTCGTAGAAAAGGTGTTCGGCTAATACGCCTAGCAGTGTCTTCCGCTGTCAGCCCTGCTAGTCGTGCCTCACTACCTTTCTACTTCACCAAGCTACCACTACTATCCCTCACGCATTTCCCCTCCTCGGAGGGGTTAGGGGTGGGTTCATGATTGGATGATTGATAAACAAACCAAATGTACAAGTACTTATATACACTCATAGCCTGTTTGCTTTTACAGCATCCCTCACTTCAAGCACAAGAAACCACCAATAACAAGGATTTCTGCGCCTTAGAAGTAAACGTCGCCCCTACTACATTCGATAATCCCGCATTTGAATGGGGATTTAATCTTGTAACCTCCTTTCGAATACTCGACAATGTCCAGTTTCACAAACTGGAACTTGCTTATGTAAAAGGAGACAAACGAGGAGGGAAGTTTGTCTATCATTCGAAGGAACACGAACAGATCATCATCAATCCAAAAGATGATCTTCGCGAAGTAGTACTAGATGTCTGTTTCTGGGGCATTCAACAACCCAATCGCAATCAACTAATTACTGCCCCCCCTTCCAAAATGGATTCTATACAATCAATACAAGAAGTATTCATTGATGTATTACAATCTAATTCACATTATACCAAACAAAAAATAGAAGCACCACATCTCATTATTGCAGAGCTAAAAGGAAGTCCAGACGCTATTCGTCCTCACTATATTTTCATCTTATGGGATGCAGCCAAAAAAAGCAGCCCTCCTCCATTTCTTCAAAACAATACACGAATTCTCAATTACCAAATCATCGAGTTCGAAATAAAAGATTTCCGTTTACACGAATTCTTCTATATAGACATCAGCAATAGTAAAAATAAACGCCAACTAATTGATCGTTTAAAGAGCAAAACAGAAGCTTTAGAAGCCAATGATGATCGATATACACTGTACTTAAGTAATAGTAATAACCCATATATTGCAAAAAATAAAAAGGAAAAGAAAAAATTAATCAAAAGAGTCCGTATTTTAGAACCAGATTTCCCAGATCCAGGTGCTGATATAGGGATTATTAAACGACAAATAAATAAGCAACGAATCATAAAAGAAGGAAATAAGGCGATCTTTCATTTCTACTTGTCTGATTCTTTTTACCAAACAAATCAGGTAGGTGCTGCAACTGACGAGCAGCAAGCCAATTTGTTTATCGAAAAACTCCTGGCTCCGTATAAAAATCATGCTAACTTAGAGGTATTTATTTATCTTGAAAATGATCAAAAGCAATTTTCTAGAATCCGCTATGTATTTGATGACTAATTTTTGCCTAGCCTTATGAAACAAAAGCAACTCTTATTTTTTATTACTTTTTGTTTAGTTTGTATTGGGTCCACCCAATTATTTGCTCAAACAACCTATACCCTTCTAAAATCTCCTATTAAATATGGTAAGCCCATTGATGGCCAAATAGACTACCAAGTCGAAGAAGGAGAAGAACGAAGTGGTACTATTTGGTATGTTTACGCCGACAGAGACGGTATATACACTAGTAGTAGACCTGATGCGAATGACAGGATATACAAAACAAAGTTTTTGGAGTACTACTACGTGATTGGCGAAGAAGGAAATTATCTACAAATTGCTCAAGGTTCGGGAGATGTAATGAAAGACTTGGATAATGATGGAAATTTGGTCAATGGAAAAGACCTCGGATGGATTCACAAAGAACATCTGATTTTGTGGAGAGCCTGCTTAGCCACACAAACAAAAATTGATAGCAAAGCGATGCTTCTTAACACAGTAGAAGGAATTAATCCCGACAAAATTAAAAGTACTGATTTCGAAAAAATAAAATTCTTTCTTGACCCTACACTTACCGCTCCTTCCAAAAATACAGCACGCCTTTTCGACTTTTTTTATATTTATAAAAAAACAGCCAATGCTGTTTTACTAGGAAAAGATGCCGCTATTCCTGACCCTGCCAATATCAAAAAAAACATTCTAGGATGGGTGCCAACCAAAAAAATAATCTTGTGGGATCATAGAGTCGTAGCAGAACGCAACTGGGAGCCAGAAGCAAGAGAAGAACGTCATACTAACAATGCTAGAGCCAGTGTCTTTTTTACAGAAGGATCAGCTTCTAGTTATCAAACAGGTGGCTCGGTTCACTCGCATCACAAAATATGGCAAGAAGAAATCATCAAAAGTCGTAGAGACCCTGGACAACGTAAACGCTTTCCCATTATTAGCAAAAACGATAAGATCATGAAGGTCGGAGCAATGGGACTTATCTACAACCTAGATGGTGCTATCAAAACAGCTCTTGTTGAAGATACACAGGCAAAATACAATCGAGAAAAAGATCCAAAACGAAATATAAATGTCGTATTTGTAATTGACGCAACCAAAGGAATGGACCTCTATCTTCCTAGCATCACAGAAGTCATCAAACAAAAGGCAGAGAAACAAAAAAAGAGAAAAAATAAAAACAAACTCCGATTTGGAACAGTTGTCTATCGAGATACAGGGGCCTCTAAAGTATTTGATGCCAAAAAAGTATCGACCAATACCGATGGACTTATCAAATTTCTAAATAAAACCTCTTTCGACTTTTCGGATAAAGATATTCCAGATGCATTGTATTATGGAATCAATAAGGCAATTCAAAATACGGGGATCAACCGAAAAGAAACCAATATCATTATTGTAGTTGCAGGATCAGCCAATCACGAACGCGAAGACAAAACCTTCCTTTCAGATGACGAATTGATCACTTCACTTTATAATTACAATTGCCATCTGTTCAATATCCTGACCGTCAATGCCACCGATGATCACAGTTATTTTATTGACCAAATGTCTGATATTTTGAAAGGCGTAGCTAATAAAGGTTATCAAAATTTAGTGAATGATGCAAAGATTGATGAGTTTATTAAAAGAAACCCAGCCTATCTAGAAAAACCAAGCCTCACTCCTATCGCCAAAAACCAATACGTACTAGAACGCACCTCGCATCTAGGCGGTATCTCGCACCCTGTCTACGGCATGAGAATGAGTCCAGAACGCCTTTCCAACGAGCTAAAAAATATCATTGACGATGTTGAAGGAGAAACCAACAAACTACTAGATCGGCTAGATTACTTAGTAGAAGGATATGGGGAGTCAGGCAATATGGACCCCAATGTCGGTAACTTCGGACCTTATTTATTGAGCTTTCTTTTGCGCTCTGGCTTTACAAAAGAACAAATAGAAATCCTCCGAGAAGATAATGTGCAGTTATACCAACCTGGTTATGCTCCCATTCGTATAGAAGGCCATAAATACGACTTATTCAAGCCTTCTTTATTCCTCAATTATTCCGAGTTAAATGAGCTAATAGACACCTTCAAAGAATTTGAAAAAGCATCTAGACAAGCTACTGCCTCCAAATCAAGAGAAGAATTACAACGCGTTTGGATCACTCTTTTACTAGAATATTTGGGCGGTGCAGAAGGAGACTTTATGAATATGAGCATGTACGAAATCAATGAAAAGATATTCGGACTACCTGGTAATTCCGAATTTTTGAATGGGGTAAAACTGCGAGATATTACCGATGAAAGTGTCTTCTCAGTAAAGGATTTCCAAAAGTATACCCTCAAAATTGGGGAGAAACTCGTCAAGCTACAAGGTATTTATTACGACACTGAATATGCCTATTCTTTCCGCTCTAATGACCAACGATACTTTTGGATTGCCGAATACCTACTTCCCTAAGTACTTCGACATATTTGTACAGACGTCCATTTATGGCGTCTCACGATAAAACGTCAATCACTAAAATGCCACATCCTCATTTCCATTACCTATTCCTAAAAAGAGAGGGAATCACCTTAATGGGAAAGGGGTATATCAACTTTATAGTTTTATGTGGCATTTTACTCCTCACCTTTCTCTCTATTGGCTTCGCCAGCGGAAGCCTCGATTATCTCAAAGCCAAAATTAACGACCCTTATATCAATTGGGTGGCCGTTGCCATACCCCGCGACCAATCCCACTTAGCGGCAAGCTATGCCCAAAAACTAAATAAAGACGAAGGACTAAAAGAAAAATACCAATACCGCCGCGTATTATTTCACCGTCGTTATCCATTGGAATTTTGGAACAAAAAAAACCAACAACTCGACGATCATTATGGGCGTTCCTTTGAGCTAGAAGACCCACTATTACAAGAGTTATTCAAAGAAGAAAACTATATACTAGGAGAAAAAGATTTTCGTGACCAAGAAGATTTAGGCTTAATTGTAAAAGCCTCGTTTCTAGAACAAATGGGCTACGAGAAGGATGCCCCTTATTTACTCATGGCAACTTATGTAGACACGACCTATAACTACAAGCACAAAGACATTATTCCGCAAGAACATTTATTTCCTATACCGATTAGAGCTGTTGTAAAAGATCTTCCTGGACTAAATGAATTTGCCTTTACCCACTTTTTCTTTCGCCAAGTTACGATCATCAATACACAAAATCCCTTTAATCGCGCCAGAACTGAAGGCTTATCTTTCTATACAGAAACAAGTGATGCTGCCGAACAACTCAAGCAAGCACTCGAACAGCTAAAGGGAAACCTACAAAAAGTAGATCCACAAGTATCTACAGGCATTATTGAGTTCAATGAAGCCGACACAAACGCCCCGTGGAAAAATGGATTTAGTTGTGAAATATACTTTCCTAGTAGTTTTCTAACACTATCCCAGCGAGATAGCCTTTATACAACCATTATCAACTCACCAGTGCTTGAAGCTACTTCCATTCCTCCACTACGGCTTTATACTTGTAAAACAGCACAAAGCCACACCACTACCCCCTATGATTATATCAGTATAGACTTTGCTTCTCTCAGTAAGATTCGCGAATTTCGTAGTGAAGTACTCCAAAAAAAGTACCATCTCTCTATCGACATGGTGCAGTTAGAAGCCCTTGAAAACTATCACTTCGTTAGTCGTTTATCCCGTATTATTTCTGCTTCTCTCATCTTGTTTAGTGTCTTGAGTATCTGCTTTTTCCTCACCAATGTCCTTCGCACGCACCTCGACAAGATAAAAGGCAATATTGGCACTTTCAAGGCATTTGGTTTAGATAAAACAAGCATCCTCCGCATCTATTTGATGTTGATTCTAGGCATCACTTCCCTAGCCCTCTTATTAAGTTGGTTGATTGCTTGGGCTATTGGGAAAATGGGACTTGTAGAAGGATTGCTTAGTTCAGTACACGACTCCCTTGAAAATAATGTTACGTATTTCAACTTATGGAGTTACCCTACTTGGGCGGCTATTGTACTGATTTTGTTGATGGTTTGTGTAGTGGTTTGGTGGGTAGCAAGTAGTATATTGAATAAAACACCAGGGGATTTGATTTATAATAGGTAAAGAACCACAAAGGGCACAGAGAGATTCAATACTGGTAATCAGGATGTCCTAGTTGCCAAAAAGCAAAGGAATAAATATTCGCAAACTTTTCGATTATTTTGGATGCTGTATTTCCGTAACCATGTCCTGACTCATGATCCACCCAAAAAATAGTTGGCTTGTCAGAGGCATTATAAGTCTGTAGCTTGGCAGCAAATTTACCAGGTTGCCAAGCAGACACCCGAGGATCATTCATGCCAGCCGTTATTAAAGTAGCTGGATATTTGGTACCTTCTTGTAATTGCAAATAAGCATCCATTTCTATTAATGCTTTGCATTCAATAGGATCGGTACTGATACCACAATTTAGAATTGACATGACATTATTAGCATCTTTTTCCTTTCTTAGCGAATTCATAACCCCTACTCGTGGAATGGCTACCGCATATAAATCTGGTCTTGCGGTCATTGCTCTACCGATCAATATTCCTCCTGCACTTCCACCTTCAATGGCCATCTTTTCCTAGCAGGTGTAGTTTTCGCTGATCAGATATTCGGTACAGGCGATAAAGTCCTTCCAAGTATTAGGTTTATTGGCTTTACGGCCTGCTTGAAACCACTCTTCTCCTTTTTCTCCTCCTCCTCTTACGTGTGCTACACAATAGATACCTCCTTGCGCTACCCACACTAACTTGTCGAAAGGAGCAAAACGAGGAGGTATAGAATAGTTGTTTGATCCATAGCCACTCATTAAGGTGGGATGTTGCCCATCTAATTCAATTCCTTTCTTATGAATGATAGACAGGGGCACCTCTTCTCCATCGTGTGATTTTACAAGGACTTCTTTTACCACAAAATCATCAAACTCGGGATAGGAATCCAAAGGACTCATGTTGGCTTCTAGTAATTGCTTATTTACGTATTTATATTGTGTGGGAGGATTCAACCAACCTGTGATCGTAATCAATATATCAGGATAGCTTACTCCTTTAGAAGCCAATGAAATACTACCTGCTGGTCTAGGTAGAGGGATATTGATCTCTTTTCCATCTTCAAGTAGATATAGCTTACTTTCGACCCCGTTTCTGACGCGTGTGAAAAAAAGTCCCTCACTAGTCAGAGCGAAATTATCAATTATTGTATCTACTTCTGTTTCTACTAATAGTGTTGATGTTCCTAGCGACTCTCTTCCGATAGTGATCGACCTAAGTTCACCATTGGGAGCATTCTTTACTGTTGGGTATACATATGTATCTCCATTCAATCTCCCATATCCAGCTTGATCCTCAGCCGTTAATAATGGCTTCCAATCTGGGATTCCATCTTCTAGCTGATCGATTGATGTATAATATAGCTCTACATGAGGCATAGACGTTCTATAGACTCCTCCTAAAACATACTTATCTAATGGATCAAAGAGGTGAATATAGACCCCTTCAATAGATGTTATATTAAGTTGCGGGTGCGTGTCTTTACTAAAGAAAACATCAAGCTGTTTTGGATCATCTCCAATAGAGTAACGAACCAGTTTCGTGTCGTTATGAAGATTTTTAGAATTGACATCAATTACTGGGCAATGTGTGTATACAAAGCCACTACTATTGGGAAACCAAGTAATTTGCTTGTAACAATGTGTGATTGTATATGGCAACAATTTGCGTGTACTCAAGTCCAAAATGATCAATTCACCAAACTCTATACCGCTATTGGTAATTGCTATTACCAAATAGCGACCATCCCAACTGGGACTAATACTTTGAATGACGTATTTCTTCTGAGTTTCAGGTTTATAATCTTTGGGATCGAATACCAACTCTTCTTCACTTTGTTCGGTTCTGCGATAAAAGACCTGTGCTGACTCGGCTCTCCTTTGCTTTTTTAGAAAAAAGCATTGATCATCTATTGTTACATTGATATTGGAAACATTAAAGGCTTGTCGCTGATGAAGGTCTTCCATCTGCTTGATTAATCTATCTCGGCCTGGAATATTTTCAAGAATATTCTTTGCATATTCACCTTGTGCTTGAAACCAATCTTGCACCTCTGGGTCTTTAAGGTTTTCCAGATTTCGATAATGATCCGTGATCTTGGTGCCGAAGTAATCTTCTGTGACAGGTTTGGATGGGGCAAGCGGGTAATTGTATTTAGTTTGTTTCATTTTGGATCGTTTTAGGCATCACCGTTTTTTCTAGACAAAATCTCCATCATTCCTAATTGATATCGGTTCTTCACTGAGCAGAACTATTTTATCCGCGCACCAAAGCTCATCGTCAGCTCTGTTCCTTTTCTGGAGGGTATCTTTAGAAGTAATTTTTCGGCACGTCTTCCCTTGAACTGTGGGAGCTTTTCTAACATTCTAACCATATCTTCGGCCGTATAAAGATCTGTTGCATGACAGGTTAGGATTACAAAAATAGGATTGGGGGTCAAAATCTGCTGGACGAGTTGCATGAGTTTGGGCAGATCACGCTTGATTCGCCATTCTGCTTTTCCGCCACGCCCAAACGCTGGCGGATCTAAAATGATTCCATCATATTGCTTACCACGACGAATTTCACGTGCCATAAAGCTCATCACATCATCACAAACCCATCGAATTTTTGCATCCTGCAAACCAGAAATCTCCGCATTTCTCCTAGCCCATTTTACGATAGATTTCGCACCATCTACGTGACAAACTTCCGTATTTGCAGCACTAGAAAATAAGGTCGCCATTCCTGTATACGCAAATGTGTTGAGTATCTTGAGGGAGCGTTTTGAATTGTTTTTTACTTGTTGTTGTATCCATCGCCAATTGTCAAACTGTTCTGGGAAAATACCAAGCTGCCCATTTTCTGAAAAGCGTATCTCTGCGATCACAGACCCCACTTTGATATAGAATGGCTCCTTTATTTCCGCATTTTTGAGCCATTTCTTTTCTTTATCATTTTTGACAAATGTTGCATCGGCTGGGGATGCTGGCACCTTTAGATTCCAAGAAACTTGAGGACATGGACGTTTGATAATGTGCTTTCCAAATTTTTCAATCCGAGACTTATCGCCTGAGTCCAACAATTCGTATTCAAAATCTTCGTAAGATAACATATTGCTTTTGTAATAAGATGCGTAACGCTATCCAATCATCCTGTCATGCAATCAACCAATCATTGTCTCGCGTGAGGGATAGTAGTGGTAGCTTGGTGAAACAGCCACTTTATGAAGCAATGACTAGCAGGGCTGACAGCGGAAGACACTGCTAGGATTATGCTGAATAAGTGGGTGTGAGGCAACTACAAACGAATAGCCCGACCTGAAACAGGGATTGGGGGATTGTGGGCTAATGGGATGGTGTTAGTGTTACACACGATCTCATTTTTAGCCCACAATCTCCTAAGACCTGTGAAAGGGCACGCCCAGAGTAATTGATGATTGGGTGATTGGGTGACTCTCTTGACGCTTTAAATTACTTATTCTCCCCCACCAAATCCGATATTGTAACCCAATGAAATTTCGTGGGTACCACTACTAACAGTATTTAGGTTGGAAGTGGTAATATCATAAGAGTAGGCAAAATTAAAGCCATTGTTTAGATTGAGTCCTAGTAGGATGGCAATAGCATCGGCAGTACGAAGTGATAATCCTGCCCAATAGTTGTTCTTGTAGATCGCTCGTAAATTGATGTCTACTTGTGGACTAGTGGCTTTTACTGATTTCAACATAAATGAAGGTTCTAAGGAGAAGCTGTCATTGAAGAAAAAGAGGTATCCAGCAGTTAAGTAAAGGTGGCGAGCGTTTTGGATATTTTCGACATCGCTGTCAAACTTATATTTGCTACCAAACAATTGATTGATGGATAATCCAACCCAATAGTTACGCACTCCGTAAGTACTATTGTGTAAATAGATTCCTAAATTGGCATCTGCACCAAATTTGCTGGCAGAATTAACCCCTATTTGGCTATCATCTGGATCGGCAAGAGTTAGATCGGTAAAATCAATGCTATATTGCAATAAATTCATCCCTAAACCAAAGCCTAAATAGGTTTCATCTTCTACGATTGGTAAGTGATACGCATAAGAGAGTTGTACGCCTGTTCGACGGGTTGGTCCAGTTCGATCACTTAAAAAGATAGCTCCTACTCCTACTGCTTTTGATTCGAGTAGGTTGGCGTGGCCACTTAATGAAACGGTGGTTGGTGACTGGTTGAGTCCCACCCATTGTCTACGGAAATTGAATTTAGTGACAATGTCAGTAGAGCTTCCTGCCACAGCGGGATTGAAGGCGTAATCATTTAACATGTAGTGGGTTAAATGATGTACTTGCTGCGCATTTGCTTGTTGCAGGCTTAAGCCTATTACGAAGAGGCTAATTAGTAGTATATACAGTTTTTTCATTTTGAAAAGGTTTTTCTAAGTTTAATAAAAGGGGGACTAATGGAGATATTAGGGGTCAGGTTTCAGGAGTCAGCAAAAATAGAATTTATTTTTAATTTGTCGTCGCACCTCGCACCTCGCACAAAATAAAAACTGACTCCTGACTCCTACACCCTGACTCCTTGATGCGTTATTCTAAAATCGTTATAGCTCCATGAATAACATCCGTTTGATTATCGTTTAGATCAATTATAAAATAATACGTACCGAGTGACAATTCCTTACCATTCATATTGGTACCATTCCATCCATTATCATTATTATAAGCGGTTGTATCCCATACTTTTTGTCCCCAACGATTGAAGATGGATACGCCAACATTACTATTGGTATAAGCTTGTGGGATAATCCAAGTATCGTTGCGTCCATCGACGGTGCGAGGAGTGATTGCATTTGGTAAATCACAAACCTGATTCAATTCAATAGCAATCGTATCTCGCTTAGCACAACCATTTTCATCAGTAGCAATAAGTGTATAGGTTCCTGCACCTGTTGGATTGGCAATGACGGTTTCAGAATTGGTACTACTAAGTCCTTCACCACGCCAATCAAAAGAAGCAGCATTGGCAAGTCCTTCACCTCTTAGTTCAATCTCTTCTCCCACACAAATCTCAGTTCTATCGGCAGTAATGTTAAGTGCTTCTAGTTTAGGTTCAAATTCGATAATGGTGATTGACTCTACTTTTACACAATCATTAGAAACAGCTTCTACCGTATATGTACCCGCTTGACTAACCGTGATAGAAGCAGTTGTTTCACCTGTCTCAATCCACGTATAAGTATCAAACCCATCACTAGCATTGATGGTCGTTTCATCACCCGAACAAATAGAAGTGGCCGTAGCAGACACATCTAATAAAGCAGATTCCTTCACCTCAACAAAATACTGATATTCTTGCATTGAACATCCAGCTTCATCAATTCTGTTAACGTAATAAACTCCTTCCTCACCTACTGTTATGCTGGAGCTTGTTTCTCCTGAACTCCAAATAGTAAAAACAGCATCTCCTTCTAAAACAACACTATCACCTTGACAAATATTGATTGTTTCTTCTAGTGGGGCATCAATCGAACCAATATAGTTGCCGATTTCAAAAGAAGATACATTATTACAACCCTCACTATTGGTAACTGTTACCTCATAGGTTGTTGCTTGTGAAGGTGTAACGGTAATCGTTGGGGTAGTAGCACCATTAGACCAAACAAAGCTTTCAAAATCACCACCTACATTTAATTCGAAGCTATGTTCGACATACTCACTAAAACAAACTTCTGTAAAATTACTTTCTCCACCATCTATTGATAACACAGGAGCTTCAATCGTTTTTTCACTAATCGTAACAGTATTAGATGTTCGACACCCATTACTATTGGTAACTGTTACTTCAAAAGTGCCTGCTTGGGTAATGTCAATTTCGGCACTTGTTTCGCCTGTACTCCATAGATAGTTTGTATAATCAGTACCCATTCCTAAAGTGATCGTCTGCCCACCAGCGCAAATCAAATTCTCTTCGGCGGCTTCTACTCCATCTACTAGCATCATCGGTGTTTCGATAAATGCTTCTTCTAATGTGATGCTTGCAAATGATTCACAACCACCATCATTAGTAACAGTCACGTTATAGGTTCCAGGACCATTAATTAACAAACTAGATTCTATAGAACCGTTATTTTCCCATAGGTAAGAACTGTACACATCTGGAACAGAAAGAATAATTAGCTCTCCTTCACAAATCGCTGTTTTGCCATCAGCGTCTATGAGAGGTGTTTCGATTTCTGTCGCAAGAGCCACAATAGATTGGATTCCTGTACAACCATTGGCATCGGTTACTGTAACAATATAAGTATCAGGGCTTGTTACTGTAATAGAGCTACTTGTACTTCCATTTGACCACAAATAACTGGCAAAGCCTGCTGATGCTTCAAAAATGGTAGACTCTCCTTCACAGAAATTATTGTTTCCAAATATCTCTACAACAGGGGTCAAATTAACCATTACTTCTACTGGTACAGCTTCATAATTACAAGCTCCTTGATTCAATTCATAAGTAATCACAAAGGAGCCTTGTCCTAATTCAGAGGGGCTAAAAGTAGTTGCTGGTAATCCATTGACAAAGAACTGTCCACCTGCCTCACTAGCCTCTAAAGCCACATCTGCCGCATCTAGACAATAACTACTCTGTAATCCTTGTATTTCCACATTTCTTGTAGGGCAATTATCTGCTTTACAAGATAAGCTAAAAGAACTCGGACTATTTCCACAAGCACCAGTACCATAAGCTATGATGGTTGCAGTTATTTCTTGTCCTTCTGAAATACCAGTAACAGCATAAGCAGTAGCATCGGCACCTAAGTTGATCAAATCTCCATCAATGGTCAATCCATAACCTGTAGCTCCCACAACTGGCTCCCAAAGAAACTCCACTAAATCAAGTGTAGAGCCTCCACATGAAAATAAGGGTCTTGCCAAAGGTGCTTCTACTTGTATCACTATATTTTGAGCAGTAGAACTACAAGATCCTTTAGAAGTTTGTAAAGTAATATTTTTAGCGCCAGCAGTACTCCATGAAACACTATATTGTTCATTAGATATCAGCTGTACTTGTGCATCTGCTCCAAAAGACCAATTGTAATTGGCTCCTAGATCATAGTTATCTGCTGAAATCGTCAGACTCTCTCCACTACAAATACGCTGACTAGAACTTGAAATATCAGCAGCAGGACTCGCAATCACCTCTATACTAGCTGTTGCAAATAATTGACATCCTGTGGTAGGATCAGTATAATTATAAGTAATAAGGTGATTTCCTACACCAGCATTCGCAGGATTAAAAGAAGTACCACTAACTCCATTTCCATTGAAAGTACCACCTCCAAGTGATGCGGTTATATTTATAGCTCCATCCTCAATACAAAGAGAGCTTTGAGGGATACTTAAGGTTGGCGATGTTAAATCAGCACAATTAACCTCCTGCTTTTGAATTTGTAAGATCGTCGAATTATTATCATAGCAATCTTCTAAAACGCTATTGCCTTGATTGATGACGACACTAAATGTATTGGGTACAGATAAGTCAGTATCATCTATGGTAACAGGTATGGTATAAGTTTCAGAAAGTGCAGGAGCAGCAACCGTCTCAGATCCAACCGTTACAATCGTTCCATTTGGTAATTGTTGATTTACTTGAATTGTAAAGTTATCCGAAACTCCACGACCAATATTATTAACTGTTACTTGAAAGTTTAGGTCATCGGCATTCGTAACAATTGGTGAACCTGTCAATTCTACATTGGTGGCATCTAGGAACACTTTTACATCTCCATTAATCAAATATTCGGGGCGAGTAAAGCCACCTAAAATAACAGCAGGGTCACCCGCTAAAGTAAATTGCTGCATGGTTAGCTTATAAGCCTCATACCGATCACTGTCTGGATCTAACTCACCCAGTGGCATTCTTTCTAAGGCTCTCTTCATACAATAGCCCATAGGCTGCCCATAATTATTGAGTGAAAACTCTTCATATAATCGCTCACAAAAGGCATCCAAACCAATCGGCATTCCAAAAGAAACTGTAGCCATGAAACCAATAGAGCCATGATCGGCTGTTACTGTATATTGTTCTGCCATTGTTTCATTGGAAGTGGTATGTATATTACCTACAAAACAAGAAGCAGAAATAATAAACGGATACCTTCCAGTATTTTCATAATACTCAGGATCTCCTTCTCCAATACCTTGTACAGCCCAAGAACTTCCCGACCCACCAGAGTGCCCGAAGAAGGTAACCAAGCCTAATCCATCATCTTCCATCAAAGGCTTCAAGCCATTGAGGTTTCCAACATCTTTAAGTGCTCGAAAAGTCTGTAAAACATCTCCATAAAAATCAGCCCCTTCTACAATGTCTTTATAATTATTGAGATAACCACTATACTCTGAATTTTCAGAGCTAGAAGCTCCCAAAGAAACATGCGCTATATTCTTAATCCAAGCTCGATCTTCTATGGTACATGCTTTAGGTGCTTCGTACTCAATGACCTTATCTAGGTAATTTTTCACCTCCGATGGCAACATAGCTGGAATCCGACCAATCGCCAATTGGGGGATTACTTCATTAGTCGCACGAGCAGCCAATAAAACGTCGGAAGCATTGTGCCCATAAGAAGGAACCAAGTTTTGAGGGATAAGATTTTCGGATAGGTTGAGCTTATGGTAAGAAACAGATTTCCCCAATAAAAGCATATATCCAGGATCATTTTGCCAAGTATCCATCGCAAAATTAATGAAGTTTCGAATGGATAAAGGATGGGTTTTTATACCCCAAGCAAACTGATCATACAATTCATCTACATCTATAATTACAGGCGTATAACCTCCGCCCTGTTCAGAAGCACGATAATTGGCATATTCTTCAACATAATCGATTCCTCCTGTACGAAGGCGACTATTAGCAACTAATAAAAAATCTCCTTGATTGGCGATCTTAGAAAAGTCGGTAAACTGGGTTTCTTCTAGTTCTGTGGTATAAGAAAAACAAGTATAATCTTCTTCAGCACACTCAAAACAATCACGAGACAAATAAGACAGATTACAATCAGTAGAAGTCGTATTGATAATCATCAAATCACGCTTACCGTTAGAAGCTCCTGCTGGTAATTGTATCTTATAAAGATCATTATTTTTGAGAGGTTGTAAACGAAGGTTATTGGTAAGATCGTACAAAACAGCTTGTGAGCCGCCATCAAAATTTTCAATTTCTAAATACTTTGCATCATTATTTTCTAATGTAAATCGGAAGCCATTACGACCATCAAAATTAAAGGTGTGAGGATAAGTAATAGAGGTATAGACAGGTGAATTTTTATCGTCATCTGCCAAATCTCCAACCGATTCAAATAAGACTCTTGTTACTACATCATCTATATCCAATTTTTGTATAGAAGTACTATAAGTATGTATATCATAAGCCTTATAAACCTCATCTATATAAGTCGTCCCATTAATAGAAGCTCGTACATGATGATCAAAACTCTCTTTAAAATCATCATTACTACCTATAATTTTCATTTCCAAAACAGGACTAGGCGCACTCGCATTAATATAAGCGTGCTTAGTCGCCACTTTAAGATTCTTTTGCCCTCCTTTACCAATGGTCGTTAAGGTAAAACCCTCTCCCTTCCCATAATCAGAAAACAATTGATTAGCTCCCGCCAAATAAGTAGGTTCGCCACTATGGAAGATATTCAAATGCTGTACTTTACTTGTGTACATAAAATAATCTTCCTTCGGCAAAGTGTTTGTAATGTTATTATTTACATCTATATATCGACTCGATGGTGTGCTATCATCCCAAGTTAAAAAATAACGAGCTTCGTCAGAAAACAAACTACGATCTGTTCTCACTTGCCAATCCGCTTCTTCAAATAGAGGCTTATCATATTCCCCATCATTTTCTTCCCAGAAAAACTCGATATAATCACTCGGTCCCAAAGTTCCACTAGTGCTTACATAAATAGGTATTTCCCGCCCCTTATTAAACACTTTAAATCCATTTCCACTCAGACCTGCCAAACCTTTACTTTGCAAAGTAGCATAGTCAATTCTAGTCAGTCCATGTTGTCCTACAATAAAATGTGTCTGCACATCAAAATCAGGGAACCCAGGGCCCACTAATTTTATTTTATGGTAAGTCTTCGAATAATCAATCCACTCATTTCCATAAGGTTGTGCTTGTGCTGATAAATTAGCAAAAACACATACCAATAGTAAACAAAACAATTGTTTCATAGTTAATAAAAATTAATATACTTATACAATTTACAAGAAATGGGCAGGCAATAATTCAGAGGTTATCTTAATTTTAGAATTGAAGCTATAAAATCAAGACAGCCTCTAACACCAAAGACGCTATAACAATCGTCAAAGATGCAAGGCTAAGCAATTTTTATTCTACTAAGTAGAATTATCTTCCAGTTATCGAATACAAAATTACACAAATCAGCCCATAATAAAACATTTTGCACCAAAACTTCCTGTCAAAACTTTGACAAAATTGCTAACAACCTACATCTTTTACTCTTTCAGTCACCTAACAAGTATTAATTTGGGGGCGTGCCCTCTTTCCCCTTGTTTCTGTTCATGCGTAAACGCATAAACAGAAACAAGGGGAAAGAGGTCGGGCTATCCGCTAATATGTGGCTATTCGGCAACTGTTCAGCATAGTCGCCACTTGTCTTCGCTCCAACCGCTCAGCCTGCGTCGCTCCTTGCTTCACTAGCTCCCTCATCACGCCCCATTCCGCTTTTATCCCTCACGCGGAAAACGTCCGACGATTGAACGATTTGCGTCCGACGGTTTATTTTTATCCTTCAATCCCTCCGTCCCTCATTCCTTTTAGAGTTTGGACGAATTTCTTCTTCACAAGGAGATGCTTGTAGAGATGTCCATTTACCTAGATTCCTTCAATCCTTCATTCCCCCATCCCTCAGCCAACCAGTCACCCAATCACCCCTACTACCTGCCACTCTGTCAACTCCCAACACCTTAAACTGCCAAATATGCAGAAAAACAGCAAAGGCACAGCAATTGCAATTCAGTAATTACATTATTAAAAAGTACGAACCTACATATAATATGAACTTCAATAATTTCACAATTAAATCGCAAGAAGCCCTCGCCAATGCACAGGCTTCAGCTTACAATTTAAAGCACCAAGCGATACAACCTTTACACATTCTTCACTCCTTATTAGAGGTCGATGAGAATGTGGTTCCTTATATATTGAAAAAGGCGGGAATTAATATCTCTCGCCTCAAAAAGCGGGTCAATGAGACCTTAAACAGGCTTCCTAAGATGAAGCAAGAAGGACAACAACAATACCTTACTCCGCAAGCCAATCAAGTCGTTTTTGAAGCGCAAAATATCGCCAAAAACAAAAAGGATGAGTTTGTATCTGTTGAACATCTTTTGTTAGCAATTGCTAAAATTGGAGGAGATGCCTCCAATGCCCTTCAAGATGAAGGAGGGAATAAAAAAAACCTACTAAAAGCAGTGGATGAACTCCGACAAGGAGAAACGGTAACCGATCCTTCGGCAGAAGCTCGTTATAAAGCACTAGAAAAATATACTATCAATCTCAATGACCAAGCAAGGGCTGGTAAGCTCGATCCTGTTATTGGAAGAGATGAGGAAATACGTCGTGTACTACACATCTTATCTCGTCGTACCAAAAACAATCCTATTTTGGTAGGACCTCCAGGGGTGGGTAAAACAGCCATTGCCGAGGGGATTGCCCAGCGCATTGTCAACAGAGATGTACCCGAAAATCTACTCACAAAAACCATTTATGCACTAGATATTGGGGCGATGATGGCTGGTTCAAAATATCGAGGAGAATTTGAGGAGCGACTCAAATCAGTTATCAAAGCTATTAAAAAATCAGAAGGGCAAATGATCCTCTTCATCGATGAGATTCATACCCTTGTGGGAGCAGGTGCTACCGAAGGAAGTTCGCTCGATGCAGCTAATATTCTCAAACCTGCGCTCGCACGTGGCGAACTACGCGCGGTCGGTGCAACGACCTCTAATGAGTACCAAAAATATTTCGAAAAGGATAAAGCTCTCGAAAGACGTTTTCAAAAAATACTGATTGATGAGCCAAGTCCAGTAGATGCCATCTCTATTTTGAGAGGTTTGAAAGAACGCTATGAAACGCACCATAAAGTTGTGATTAAAGATGAGGCAATCATCACCGCTGTTGAATTATCGGATCGCTATATCACTGATCGTTTTTTACCAGACAAGGCTATTGACCTAATAGATGAGGCAGCGGCAAAGTTGCGCCTTGAAATGAACTCTTTACCTGAAGAACTCGAATCAGTAGATCGAAAAATTCGCCAGCTAGAGATTGAGAAGGCTGCCATCATGCGGGAAAATGACACAGAGAAAATTGCTCAAATCAACGAGCAATTGAAAAAACTGGAAGAAGAAAGCTTACAATTCCGCGCCAAATGGAAGCAAGAAAAAGATATGGTCGAAGAGATTCAAACGCTAAAACAACAAATTGAGGACTTTAAATTACAAGCAGAACAGTTTGAGCGAGATGGCGATTATGGGAAGGTGGCTGAGTTGCGATACGGAAAAATTAAGGAAGCAGAACAAGGAGTCCTCCGTTTAGAACAAGAGCTAAAAGGAACCGAACAAGAGCGGATCATCAAAGAGGAAGTAAGAGCCGAAGATATTGCCTCTATTGTTTCGAAGTGGACCACTATTCCTGTCAATAAAATCATGGAAGGCGAACGTCAAAAATTATTGCGCCTCGAAGAGGTCTTACATCAGCGAGTTATTGGACAAGAGGAGGCTATTGTGGCAGTAGCGGACGCAATTCGTCGAAGTAGAGCGGGCTTACAAGATCCGAATCGCCCTATTGGCTCTTTCGTTTTTCTAGGTACTACTGGTGTCGGTAAAACAGAATTAGCCAAAGCCCTTGCCGAATACCTCTTCGATACCGAAGAAGCACTTACCCGCATTGATATGTCAGAATATCAAGAACGTCATGCTGTATCTCGCTTAGTGGGTGCGCCTCCAGGATATGTAGGCCACGAAGAAGGAGGACAATTGACCGAAGCTGTTCGTCGTCGTCCTTATTCGGTTATCTTACTCGATGAGATTGAGAAAGCTCATCCAGATGTATTTAACCTCCTCCTGCAAATGCTAGATGATGGCCGCTTGACTGATAGTAAGGGACGAGAAGTGAATTTTAAAAATACGATTATCATCATGACCTCCAACATGGGGGCTAATATCATCCAAGAGAGTTTTGAAAACATGGAGAATGAGGATGATTTACAAGGAATCGTTGCTACTACTCAGGTACAGATTTTTGAACTACTAAAAAAGGCATTGCGCCCAGAATTCTTAAATCGTATTGATGAAATTATGATGTTCCGCCCATTGGATCGCAAAGAGATCAAGGAGATAGTGCGTTTGCAGTTGAAAAACCTCAACACTTTATTGGAACAACAAAATCTACGAGCGCATTTTACGGAAGAAGCTATTGGCTGGCTAACAGAGTATGGGTTTGATCCGCAGTTTGGTGCTCGCCCTCTAAAGCGATTGATTCAGAAGGAGGTAACGAACGAATTGTCGAGACGTATCCTAGCGGGTGACTTAACACCTAAGTATTTGATGATGGTTGATGCGATGGATGGGAGGTTGATCTTTTATAATAAGACGGTGAATGATTAAACGATGTGCGATGTGCGATGTGCGATGTGCGATGTGCGATGTGCGATGTGCGATGTGCGAAAAAGTTTGAAGGTAAGGCTGACTTTCCTATTTTTCCAACTTTTATTTTAAAAAAAATGAATAAAAATCTTCGCACTTCGCACCTAGTACTTCGCACATTCCTTGCATTATACCTTTGCCAAAACAATTCATTGCAAAAGATACTATGTAAAACGAAGGGTAAAAGTACTTCCGTCGCACGTCGCACGTTCAATCGTCGCACGGTTATCGCGTGAGGGATAGCAGTGGTAGCTTGCCGTAGAGACGTTGCGCGCAACGTCTG
>JAHDHP010000421.1 GCA_020631245.1 Bacteroidota bacterium
ATAAAAGTACTTGTACTGTTATTGACTGGTTGGTTAGAAGGAGGGGGAGTCGAATAAACCTTAGTCTTAACCGACAAATGAGTTTGTTCTTCTTGCGTTTTATAATTATTGGTATTCGGAACAGGTACAGGATGAACAATAGGCAGCATTTTATTGACTTTATCGCTGTCCATTGCCAAAGTTGAAGATGGAAAACGAGCTGTGTTTTTATGAATGGCAACCTCTGTCTTAGAATTATCGGCATGATTGGTATAGACCTTCCCCAGATCAAAAGGTGCATGTGTGCGAGAATGCTGAATAATACGACTCATATTATCATCTGCAATTTGAGCATTTGGAGATTTGTAAATCACCTTTTTATGATCGGGAGAATTAGGAGAGGGTAGCGTGAAAAAGAAAGAAAAAACGCGGTCTTTATCGTTTAACTTTGTTTCAAAATGATTGACCTCTGAAGATACTTTACCATTAGACGCGAATAAACGATAACTCTGTCCCCGTTTCAATTGGAAAACAAAATTACCATCATTACCTGTTTCTACAGTATCTTGGCTCGCAAGTGTACTGTTAATCAAAACAACCAAAACCTCACTAAGTGGCTGCTTTTTATCATCATCTGCTACAACAATACCAATGGCATTGAGATCAGATTTAAGCTGTCCAATAGTTTGGAATGGAAGGATTAGGCATGATACAATAGTAGTTAAAGTTAGTAGTAGTTTGTACATAACATATCCTAAACCTATTATAACAAATTTCATACCAAATATATTGTCATGTATTGAAGGAGTCAATTGGATAAAGTTGTTGGGAAGAGTGGGGGAAAGAAGTAAAAGGTAGGCATAGAGGTAATGAGCAGAGTTCAAAAACCATGCTAAAAAATGTTAATGTGATGTCTGTAAGATGTTGTTTGAATAGAATGAAATGTTTATTCCATTGAAATATAAGTCGTTATTGCTATTGGGCGAATGTTAAAAAAGTTATGCTAGAAAAAATAATATTTACATTTGTTTCTTCCACCAATACTGAAAGGCAATCAACATCCATATAATAGCAGCACTTTCTCCTGGGTTTTTAGAAAAAACTTGTTGTACTAATTTTTCAATACGAGTCCACCTAAAAATTCCCTGTTGTCTAATAAAGTCTTCACTCAACCATTCAGTGACTATTTTTTGCTTCAACTCATTTCGAAACCATTTCAACAAAGGCACATCAAAACCATGCTTAGGGCGTTGGTATAATTCAGCAGGCAAAATAGAGCGATAAGCATCTTGTAAAATCTTCTTCTTAAAACGATGATCAATTTTATAATTCGTAGGAAGTTGGAAGGCAAAATTAACCAACTCATGATCCAAGAAAGGCGTTCGTACTTCTAAACTATTCGCCATACTTGCCATATCTGTTTTGTACAACATATCCCCCACCAGAACCATATCCATATCTGTATACAATATATCTTCAAAATTTTCTGACTCATTAGAAAAGTGCTTTAATAATTCAGCTTGTCGCTCAAAATAAGCTGCACTAAAGCCTGACTCTACAAATAATTCATTTACACTAGATTCATCTTGCAAACTCGCCCAACGCCAATAACGTTCTTTAGGAGGCATTTGCAAGCCTTGTGAAAAACGATCCACCTGTCGAAAGATATTAGTCATCCGAGACGCACGCGATTGAGGCAAATATTTCCAAATGCCCTTCCCATGCTTTACCACCGAATTGACCAAACCTCCCTGACCCGCTCGAAATGCCGCAGCATGTTTGTTATAACCCGCCAATAATTCATCACCACCATCACCCGACAAAGCCACTGTCACATATTTGCGCGTATGCTGACACAAAATATAGAGCGGAATCATTGCCGTATCCGCAAAAGGCTCATCCAAATAATCCAACACATCAAATACAACAGCCGAAAGGTCCTCATTTGTGAGCGATAAAACCGTATGATTCGTATTAAAGCGTCGTGCAACCAAAAGCGCGTATTCTGTCTCATCAAAGTGGGCTTCCTCTTTGAAGCCGATAGAAAAGGTATTGAGGTGGGACGTATGTTGGCTCGCAATAGCGGTAATAACAGAAGAATCAATTCCCCCACTCAAAAACACTCCCAAAGGCACATCGGCAATCATTCGCTTTTGGACAGATTGTTCCATTAGTTGTCGAAGCCGCTCCTGTGCTTGTTCATAGCCCAAAGGAGTAGGAGAGGAGGGACGTGGAATTTGATAATAACAATGTTGTGATTGCTGTCCACTTTCTAGGGAAATATCCCAATAATGACCAGGAGCCAATTTTTGTACATCTTCAAAAATAGACCAAGGACTAGGAATATAACTAAGCTGAAAATAATGCCGTAAAGAAGCCTGATCTATTTTTTTAGGAATAGCATAGGCCCATAAAGCTTTCATCTCAGAGGCAAAAACCAATCGGTCAGCATCTCGATAAAAAACAAATGGTTTGATCCCTATACGATCCCTAGCAAGCACCAAACGCCTAGCAAATTGGTCATAAATAGCAAAGGAAAAAAAACCATTTAAGCGTTTCAAAACAGCTACATCCCATTCTATAAACCCTTTTAGTAAAACCTCTGTATCTCCTGTTGTTTCAAAGCGATACCCTTTTTCAAGCAATGCTTGTCGAATAACTTGGAAATTATAAATTTCACCATTAAAAATTAAGGTATATCGCTTAGAAGTATCCGAAAAAGGTTGGTTAGAAGCTGCACTCGTATCAAGTATAGACAAACGAGCATGGCCCAGTGCTACATCCGTAGTCCGAAAAACTCCCTGATGATCAGGTCCACGTCGTCTCAAAGTAGCAAGAGCTGCTTCGACTTTAGAAAGGGAAGCCTTTCCTTTTTCAGTAAATGCAATAACACCTGTTATACCACACATAATTGTTTACTATTACAAGGTAATTTAACCTATCTTTGGAATGATGATAAAATAAGTTTACAATTATTTGGATAGATTATTTTTGTACCTAACGAGGCAGAAAATGTAGGCGATGCAGCGCATCGGCGAGGCTTTCTAACAAAGCTAGGTGCAAAAAGAAGCAGCCAAAAATGTAAAGTTATTTAATCCTCATTCCTTCTGCAAAATTTTTAAGTTTGGAGCCACTGCTCATCATCATATACGGTAGCCTTGTCA
>JAHDHP010000046.1 GCA_020631245.1 Bacteroidota bacterium
GTGATTGAATGACTGGATAATTGGATAATTATCGTCGGACGTTCAACCGTTTATCATTCTTTAAAAATCTTATACGTCTTACTTTCTGTTCCTACCGTTAATTTGGCGAGATAAATACCGCTTGGGAAATCAGTGAGATCGACCTGTTGGTGGAAAGAAAGAATGCGACTTTCTTTGACTTTGAATAATTCTTGGCCAATGGGGCTAAATACTTCTAAAAGGACATCGTTGGTATTGGGTAGTACCACATCCATTTGGAAAGAGCCACTTGTAGGGTTGGGAAATACGCTGATTGACTCGACGAGTCCTTCTTCTTCTAGCCCTACGGAACGGAACACTTCGATATAGCCTGTTTTTGTTTCTGTATCACTTCCTGATGGATTGGAAGCACTTAAACGAACATTATAAACCCCTACCTGATTGTATTGTACAATGGGGTTTCTCGATGTGGAAGTAGCTGGGTTTCCGCCTGGGAATTCCCAGAACCAAGAAGTTGGTGAGTTGCTCGATTCATCCTTGAATGATACAGTCAACGAGGCAGCTCCTGAACGAGTGTTCACAGAGAAGTTGGCATTCGGTTTTTGGAATTGACGTTCTCCTCGTGTATACCATACGGGCCATTTTCCTTCTGTAAATAAAACCGCTGGATTTCCTGATGGCGTGATTTTGTCACTTCCCATTGAGATAGTTGCAACGACTGTATCTCCTTCAAAAACAGAGGTAAAGGCAATTTGTTTATCGTCGGGTGAATAGCTTGGATACCCAAACATATTGTTGACTTCTACAACGGTTCCTACTTTGCCTGTTTCAACATTAGCAGCTAGGATACCAAATTGGTCTTCGAAAGAGTCGTAAACATCAAAACAGACAATATTGGAGGAGTTTTTGGCATAGGTTGGGTTTCCAATACTGATTCCTTCTGGAAGCGAAGGAAATAGCTTTGAAATACGTCCATCATCAAAGCGATTAGAGGCTTTATCCCATACTTTTACGACTCCAATGTCATAGTAATCGAGCGATTGTCCTGAAAAATCTTTTAGGAGATTGTAAGCATCGTACATCACAAATTCTCCAGAGGCATCCCATTCGATATGATCGGCAAAAAGTGGTTGTCCGCCGCTTACTCCTTCGGCTGTTGAAGGATTGCTCAATTCAAATGAGCGTTGTTCTTGGGTATTGAAGTCGTAGACATAGATATTGCGATCATCACTAAAGGCACTAATCATGGCAATTTTAGAACCATCGGGTGAAGAGGCTACATTGAACCAGGAATTATTATCAGATAGAGCTGAAATACCGCCTGTATTGAGGTCAACATCATAAATATTAAAATCGGTAGCTACAAAACTGGCAATGGTTCCATTTTCAATGACACTTGGTTTTCTAATGGCTCTTCTATTAGTCAGTCCTTTTAAGTTTTGACTTGAAAAGTTATAGTCATAGAGGGTAAAAGAGTCACCACCAGCAGAAGCATCATGTACAATCATGTGTTCGTCTCCTTGTACTTGAGGTAAATCTTCTGGCTCTGGATCAGGGATAACGGTATCGTCACCACTTCCTACAATTCCTACTTTATTAAAAGCTTCACGTGCTGCATTTGCTTCTGTTACTCCATAAAGTTCTTGTGCAGATTTGACAACTGCTGCCCGACAATCGGTAAAGCGAGATGATTGGGTAAGGTAGCGGCTTAATGCACGATAGTATACGCGTTCTGCTTTTTCTTTTCCTACTGCTTGTGCATAATTATAAAATGCTTTATTTGGTATTCCACTATTGATATGAACCCCACCATTATCTTCGTTGATGGTTAGGTTTTCATATTCATTCATGTGAGCGGGTTGGAAAGAAGGGCTTCCTTTTGAGCCTCCATTATGTGGGTCAGAGACATCGCGTAAAGCTCCTGAACGGAAAATATCTTTGGCTTTGATCACTTCTTCTCCTACTTGCCAGTCGTCTCTATCGATCATGACTCCAAATACATCTGCAAAAGACTCGTTTAAGGCTCCTGCTTGGAATTCGTATTTTAAGTTGGCGGTACTTTGAATAACTCCATGACTCATTTCGTGTCCTGCCACATCTAGTGCAGCAGCTAATGGATAGAATATATCTTTACCATTTCCGTAGGCCATAAAGTGCCCGTTCCAAAAGGCGTTTTCCATTGGTGCGCCATTGCGCTCGGTGATATTTACGATGGAAGTAATGGTTCCTCCTCGCCCATCTAAGGCATTTCGGTTGTGGGTATTTTTGAAGTATTCGTAACAAAGTCCTGCATTGTAGTGTGCAGATACCGCATTGGCTTGTCCCGACCAATCGTTTCGATCTCTAGAAGCTGCAAAACCCAACCACTGGTTAATTTCATATACAGAGTGGTCGTATAAATCGAGCGTAAGGATAGCTCCTACTGGATCATTAGGAATTTGTGAACGAGAGGCATCGTACATAGGTCGAGAGGCATCAAGCATTAGGTAGTTATTATTGTCTTCATATAGGTTGAGGGTACGGTTTTGACCTAATAAGTCTCTCCCTCTACCTGTAGTTGGGCCTAATGTACAAGTACCATAGTATTGTTTAATCACTTCGCCACTGTGTGCGTCGATAAAATATTCGTAGCGGTGTAAAATGTCTGAAAAATAGGAGACATGCCAAGCTAAATGAAATTTCTTACCTTCTTCCATTGGTAGGATTACTAGTTCTGGCTCTGGTAATTCAAAGTCGATAATGTCTTTGAATGCTTGAGGTACATCGTGGGCATGATCGTGGTGGTCATGTGTTTTTCCCTCTCCTACTCTATGTTCGATAAAATGTTCTTCCGCAAAATGTTCGGCAGCTGATGCATTGATATAAGGCACTACTGTTTCTAATTCTGGAGTTGGGAAATACCGTCCATTGAAACTTTCTACTGTATTATCATTGAGGTGAACTACTACATCTGATGCCCATACAGGTACTCCTTCAAAATATTGATCCATACGGATATGGGTCATTCCTAGTTCGTCTTTTTCTTCTGTTCTAACTATAAATTCTTCTTGAGGATTGGCTATTTTGAAGAGGCTTTTATGTTCGGTTAAGAAGCTTTTAGCAATTGCTCTTGGTGCAGCAGATTTTCCACGAAAAGCAGGGCTTAAGTCAGTTCCTGTAATAAAATATGGGATGTCTTGTTCCTTCGCCCACTTTATTTTAACTGTTTGATCTGCTTTTTTAAGATTAGCGATCCCTTTTCTAGCCATTGCATCATTTCTAACAAGTGAATTGCTAGTTTCAGCAGGAAGTAAGGCTATCTCATTGGGAATCATTTTAGCAGTGGAGAATTGGGTATTGTCTTTAAGGATAGCAGGCTGTCCTTTAACAGGCTTCTGTCCTTTTCTAAGTCCTTGTTTAGCAACTACCTGTGCTTGCACTTCTAGGTGTACAGCAGATAATAGCAGCATGGTAAGCATTCCGTAAACGAGTTTTTTAACTATACTCATAGCTACATTTTTTTTTGGTTGAAGGAAGGGGTAATTTCAGAAGCTCAGCAAAAAAAGTATAGTGATTTTGCTTTGCTAAAATTGTGTTGTGTTCCTTTAAAGATCGGCCAAGAAAGTAAGGGTATCTATTATAAAGGTACGTCTTATTTCATGCTTTTATTACCTTCAACAATTAGTAATTTTGTAATAATTCGGCAGCTAGGTTTCTCTGCTTGTCCTATGACAGGAAATTGCAAAAGAAACTGCATATGAATATGCAGGAGGAGTAGTATAAAATTGGTTGGTTAGCCAGAGCGGGTATTGGGCTAAGGGATATGCTTTTTCTTGGTGCACGATTTTATAGACCATTATCCATAAAAATGGATTAATATGTCACGAAAAAATAATCGAGGTATATAAACAGGGAAAAGTTACCTCACAATTAAATTGCAAGGTAACCTATTCATAGTCATTGACTAAGAGGCAATCTTGATTTTATTAGTTGCCAATCATTTTCATCAAATTATCATAATATTGCTGAATATTGGCAGGTACTTGGTGGTCGTTACTCCCCCAACGTACATTATTTTTATAAGCGTCGCTTTCCACTTTTAGTGAGTAGGTCATATTTCCAGGATGGCTAAATTTGACATTTTGAAGCTGTAATTTATCCAAATCTTGATAGATATTTGTTAGCTCATTACTACCTAATGTTTTAACTACTTCAGACGCATTGGGCTTTAAGCTATTTGTTTTAATTACTTTTCCGTCAGGGCGAATTTGGAAAGTGGTAGTAGCTCCAGCAAATCCACCTCCTGAAGTAAGGGTAATCGTAGCTCGTCCACTACTAGGACTTTTAGTAGTTGTAGGTTTAGCATTCTTACTTTCCATCGCCTGTTCTAAGGTCGTTTTAGGGCGTGATGTAGGTTTATTGGCACTCGTATTACTTGGTTTCACCTTACTGTCTATTGGTCGAGCTGTAGGAGTAGAAGGTGGCGGAGTAGTACTAGGTGGTGGTTGAGTGGTGGAATTACTAAGTGTATTGGTAGTTGTACTTTGAACAGGTTTAGGAGTAGGCTTCGCCTGTGGTGGTGTAGGTTTCGACTGCGGTGTTGGTGTAGGAGTTGGTTTCGGTGAGGGTTGATAAGCAGGTTCAGGTTTCACCTCTTCCTTTTTAGGAGCTGGTTTGGATTCCTCTTTTTTAGGAGTTGGTTTTGGTGCTTCTTTCTTTGGTGCAGGCGTATTGGCTACGTTGGCATCTGTTTTCTCTTCAGATTTTGGTTCCTCTTTCTCTTCAGCCGTTTCGCTTTCTTCTGTCGTTGTATTTGTATCTTCTTCTGTTGTTTCAGCTATTAATTCAGTAGTAGATGTATCTGTTGCATTAGTGTCTACATCGGTTGAACTTGTATCTACCTCCTGTGTAATGGTGGAGGTACTGGTCATTCCAGATTCAGTAACATTGCCATTGGTGCCTGTTTGTTTAGGATTACAAGCTCCAAGTATTAATAAAAGGGCACTGACGAATAAGAGTGGAAAAAAATTGCCTTTCATGTGTTTGATTTAAGGTGAATAAAGGGATTAGTATCTTTTAGTAAGAAAGGTATGAGATTCTAATTTACATTAAATTTATTAGAGTGTTCATATGAATGGATATTTCTTTGTGAATAACGTTTAATGGAAGCGCGTTTTTTTTCACAGTAGAGACGTAACGTGCTACGTCTCTACTATTAAAATAAAATCGGCGTCAACAATAAAGCAATAAAATGAAGCAGAGCTAATTTTAACAAGTTGGGTTTTTGTTGGATGAAATATAAGGTTCCAAAAATCAAAAAGCCATATAGAAACAAGACTTGTATAAATTGAAAATGGGGGCATTGTAAAGTGGCAAAGGGAAGTTGTTGTACCCATAATAAAACCTCATTGACCATCCAAATACTGGTATCTAGGAGGTAACTAACTAGCTTGCTGACATAAGGAATGCCTGCCAATGCAAACAATGCCATTCCGCTAATAAGAATAATGGAAGCCAGATAAATGATCGCTAGATTGGTTAGGAGTGCGTAAGTTGGAAATTGATGGAAGTAATAGAGACACATGGGTAAGGTGGTAATTTGAGCAGCTATAGAAAGTGCCGTTACTTGCCAGGCAGTGTCTACTATTTTGTTGCTAAAAAATAATAAGTTGCAAATTTTTGGTTGCAGAAAAAAGATGCCTACCATTGCGGCATAAGAGAGTTGAAATCCTACTTTGCACAATATATAAGGATTGATAAGTAATAATATAAAGGCTGAAGCAGCTAATACATTGTACGGATTGGGTTTTCGATTGAGAGAAAGTCCAATTCCTACGAGTGAAAACATGAGGGCAGAACGGCATACCGAAGGAGGTAAACCTGCGACTAATGCAAATAACCAAATGCCGATTAAGGTGATGATAATCCCCCATTTACTTTGTGCAAATTTGGCAGTAAAAAGCAAAGCCAGCAGTATTCCTATCAGCTTCCAGATGACTCCTACATGCAAACCTGAAACAGCTAATACATGCATGGCTCCAGCATCGGCATAGGTTTGTTGGAGGTCTTTATTGAGTTGGTGTTTATAACCTAATAAAAGGGCGGCAGCTACTCCCCTTTCTCGTTGATCCGTTATAAAGGTATCAAGTGTTTCGAGGCAATAGTTCTGTAGCAAGTAGATAAAGTTATAAAAAGGGCGACTGTTGTTTTCTCCTGTAAATTGCCAGTTTTTGCCTTTCAAGTAAGCCTGATGACTTACATTTTCATATCTCATAAACTTTTGATAATCAAACTCTCCAGCTTGTTCGGGTGCTTTTATTTTTTGAAATTTATTTTTGGCAATCAGCACATCTCCATATTTGAGTGTTGGCACGATCTCTTCTTTTTGAAAATAGATGACGGACTTACCGAAAGTAGTTATCCATTGTTTACTGTCTTCATTATAGAGTGCGAGCACTTTCACATTTGCTTTATAAGACTTTTTCTTTTCGATGGGAGGTTCTGCTAGTTGTATCTTTACTTGTGGGCTATTTTGTAGGTAGTGGCTGTAATGACTTGCTTTTATAAAATCATTAAATTGGATGGTTCGCTCGTAGGCTATTGCTACTAAACAAAGCTGAACCAAAAGCCCAAATACCCAACGATACTTGTATTGTTGGCTGGTCTTTCGCAGGAGGTGTACTACTAATAGCATAGGTATTCCTAGAATTATCCATTGGCTTAAATGTGGAATAGGTAATTCGAAATATAATGCGAGTAAGATGCCTGTGATAAGCGGGATGAGTAGACGAATAAATGGTACTTGTTCCCAGGGTGAAGCTGCTTTCATTGGATGAAAATAAGGTAACGCGGCTAGTGGGAATGGAAGGAATGGAGTGTGCTTCTATAAATAAGACTTATGAGGAGGCTGTTTTTCCTTGTAAATAGTAAAAAAGTATTTGTTTTTTTCTTTGGGCGCATCCCCATTTTTCCTTTTTTTTCAGATGCCACCAGCGAGGACACTGGCAGGAGCATCTGAAAAAAAGCAAAAATGGGGTCGGGCTATCCGTTTGTAGGTGGTCTTTCATCATCTCGTACTAATGACAATGTATAGCTTTTTACTACTTATGTGTCTTATTTTTCTTATGTGGTTCAAATTGATTGATGCTCGTAAAATGTCGGAAAACTTTTGTCCATATACTTACAGTGTCAACATTAAAATGCGAGGTTCCTGTAAATCTTTTTTGGCAATCCTGCCTTTACTTGGCTTCTAACTTAGTACCATCATAAGGACAGAAGTTATAACGACCAGATAGTTGTTTATCACAAATGCTACAGCCTTTTAATGGCAACATAGCCTCAAAAGGTAATTCCCATTCGTGTTTTTTATCATCGTATAAAATAGTGAAGTGGTCTTCTTCTCGTTCGTTGACAATTTGTTTGCCTGCTGCTTCAGCGGGAAATAAATAGAAGTTCATATTGGAACCCATTGGACCTAGCATATTGGTAAGAATGGGTTTAAAAATTTCAAGGAGCATGGTTACACTTGGATCAATGTTATCTGTTTCTCTATTTAGTGCAGCTATTTTCTTATCGTCTGCTAATAAGAAGATACTGTTTTGTATTTCTTCATACTCTTTGTATTTGACAGCTCCAAAGTTAGTTACATTTCCATCGAGGACTGCTACTATTATATATGGGTTGAGGGTTTCCATAAACTCGCCAATTTCATCTTCTCCCATTGAACCGTCCATTGCTAGTGATAGCTCCCAAAAGGTATTGGGTATCCACCAGAGCATAAACATTTTATCAGAGCCTGTGTCTAGAAATTGTGTTTCTGTGGTGAGTAGGTCGAGTTTTTGTTCGGCAGTGCGTTGTCCATATAGCCATTGAGACGACATGATTAAGAGGCAGCAGGCGATTAGGCTTATTGTTTTGTGCATTTTGGATTATTTTAAGGATGCAATACGAATTACAAATTAATAAATATTCATTAATCTTTATAGCAACTTCTTAGTATTTCGTTAATATTATCCAAAAATAATACCGTATTAACATGACAAATCCCTTTGATTAACATGTGATTGTGTTAATCAAAGGGATTGCTATTGTTTATAAACCCACCCTGAACCCCTTTGAGGAGGGGACTTTTACAGCTCCTCTTGAAACTTCTAGAGGATGGGACTTTGTAAATACCTGTATTCAAATACAGTTAGACTACATCTGCTTCTTGTGTGGCCATAAATTCTTTATGAGATAGGTAGCGTTCTGCATCTAATGCTGCCATACAACCTGTTCCTGCTGCGGTAACAGCTTGGCGATAGATTTTATCTTGTGCATCTCCGCATACAAATACACCTCCTACATTTGTTTTGGTGCTATCTGGTTTGGTGATCAAGTAGCCTTCACTGTCTACATCTAGGTAGTTGGTAAAAATATCTGTATTCGGTTTATGTCCAATAGCTACAAAGAATCCTTTGATAGGAATTTCTGATTTCTCATTGGTTTTATTGTTGTTAACGATTACAGAATCAACATCTTTATCGCCAGTAATTTCTACTGTCTCCGTGTTCCAATGAATTTTAATATTTTCAGCGGAAAGGACGCGTTGTTGCATTACCTTAGAGGCTCTCATTTCATCTCGGCGGATGAGCATATGAACCGTTGGACATAAGTTGGCTAAATATAATGCTTCTTCGGCTGCGGTATCTCCTCCTCCTACTACGGCTACATCTAGGCCTTTGTAAAAGAAGCCATCACATACGGCACATGCTGATACACCATGTCCGTTGAGACGCGTTTCTGACTCGATGCCTAACCATTTGGCAGATGCTCCTGTTGCTACAATGACGGTATCTGCTAATACTTCATAGTCATCGTCTACTACTGCTTTATGAAGGTCGCCTGAGAAATCTACTTCGGTCACATATCCGAAACGGATGTCGGTACCCATTCTTTCTGCTTGTTTGCGAAAGTCTTCCATCATTTCTGGTCCCATGATTCCGTTGGGGTAGCCTGGGTAGTTTTCTACATCAGTGGTTTGCATGAGTTGCCCGCCCATTTCTGCTCCTGTAACTAGGAGTGGTTTTAGGTTGGCTCGTGCTGCGTAAATGGCTGCGGTGTATCCTGCTGGGCCTGAGCCGATAATGAGGCATTTGACTTTTTCTTGTTTTTTATTTTCCATGCTGAGATTTTGTTATTGTTATTATTTTTCCACAAAGATAATGTTATTGAGTCAAAATGATAAATGTTTAACAAATGTTAGGTTTTTTGGTTCTTTGAACCGAAAATCAATCCCTTGTTTGTTCTTTGTCTTGAAACAAAGAACCAAAATTCAAGACTTTAGAGCTTGTATTGATTTTATTATTGGGCTTAGAAAAAGTGCCTTTTGCGCCTATATTGCAGCTTTTTTTCGTCCCGTAGCTTTGGCTACGAAACTTAAAAAGAGCCTTATCTAGACACAAAATTCATCTTTTTCAGCTTCAAAAATAATATCAAAACAAACTCTCGATTTTTTTGGACTAAAACTAGGATTTGAGAAGCGACGCAGACGAACTCGCTACGCTCAAACACCGCCTGCTTCGCTGCAAAAGCTTAGCTTTCTCTTCATCCTGTTTTTGTTGCCAAAAAAATCAGAGGTCAGATGGCTAGGCGCGTTGCCTGGGCTTTTTGCCTTTCTTTTTTATAGGGCAAGCACAAGGTGTTGTCCTTACATTCATCGCACATAGTACTTCACACTTCGCACATTTTATGGTACGGTGATGGTTTTGGTGGGGGCAATGGCATAACCTGCCCATACACCTGTTCCGTTGTTGATATTTGTTTTGATGCTGGTTCCTCCACTGAGGGGACCTGCGGAGTTGGCGGCGTATTCGAGGGTTTGCCAGAATTTGTAGACATCGCGGTCGATGGTGGCCCATTTGAGGGTGACGGTTTCGCCTGATTTTACGTAGCCGAAGGTGGTAAAATCGACTTCGATGCCTCTGGGGATAGCTCGGTCGAGGGTGAAGTGGAAGGATTGACCATTGACGAAGAGGTCGTCGAAGACAGAACCCCAACCAGGAAGGAAAGGTTCTTCGTTGACTTTGGTGTAATAACGATAGTAATTGCCTAGTTCTTCGGGGTCTGTAAATTCCATGAATAGGCGGTAGTGGTCGGATAGGTCTTCGTCGTTGTGTTGTTCGAGCCAGATGGAGTCGATGGGTACGGGTTGGGGAATGGTGGTGCTGGAGGTGATAATTTCGCCTTCTTGGGTGGTGATGGTGAGGTCGTAGGTTTTGCCGTACTCCCCTACCATTTCGGGGACAAATCCGAGGAGGGTGTAGATACAGTATTCGAAATTGTCGGGGATGCTGTCGAGGGAGCTGAAGCCTAGTGTGTTGACGAAGAGTTGGCGTTCTTCTTTTGTGAGGTAGCTCCAGCATATTTCGTCGAGGGTGACTTCTTTTTCGCCGTTGTTGATTTTTATTTCGGCTCCTTGTACGAAGCTTTGGTTGACGATATCGTTGGTGAAGGTACCGAAGAAGGGGAAGTTGTTGGTGAGGATGACGAAGGGGGCTTGCCCTGATTCGATGCTTCCGTCTACGACGACTTTTTCTGTTGGTTCGGGGAGGTCGAGGTCTATTTCTCTTTCGCAGTTAGTCAGTAGTATGATGACTGTTATGCTAAGGAGGATAACTTTTAGTAATTGCATCTTTATTTTTTTTGTTTACTTTTTCTTTGATAAATCGCTTGTTTGTTCTTTGCCTTGATGCAAAGAACCAGAAATTCAATCCATTGTTTGTTCTTTGTCTTGAAACAAAGAACCAAAATTCAAGACTTAGTAAAGAAAAATAAATAACTAAGGCCATTATGCTGACTATCTTGTCACTATACTGTGTTGTAAAGCCTCGCCGATGCGCTGCATCGCCTACGTTTCACGCCTTGTCTAGCAACAAGCTAGTGTCACATTATGGCCCTACTTATTTATTTATCTTTACTTATGATATTTTTAGATAAACCTTTGTTTGTTCTTTGTCTTGAAACAAAGAACCAAAATTCAAGACTTACAATCTTTTTGGATAAAAACTAGAACTTGAGAAGCGGCGCAGACGAACTCGCTGCGCTCAGACACCGCCTGCTTCGCTGCAAAAGCCTAGCTTTCTCTGCATTCTGTTTTTATTGCCAAAAACATTGAAGGTCAGATGGCTTGGCGCAGTGCCTGGGCTTTTTGTCTTTTTTTATAGGGCAAGCACAAGGCATTGCCCTTACATTCATTGTACATAGTACTTCGTACCTTTTTTCCTGTTTTTTTCTTCCCTAAAATATTGAAGGTCAGACTTTTTTATGTTCTTTGCCTTGATGCAAAGAACCAAAGATCAAGACTTATGATTTTTTTAGATAAACCTTTGTTTGTTCTTTGTCTTGAAACAAAGAACCAAAATTCAAGACTTACAATCTTTTTGGATAAAAACTAGAACTTGAGAAGCGGCGCATTGGACGGTCCACTTATGAAAATGAGTGCGTAACGCTTATCCAATCATGCAGTCATCCTGTCACCCAATCATTGGTTTCGCGTGAAGGATAGTAGTGGTAGCTTGGCGAAATAGACAGGTGGTGAGGCTTGGACTAGCAGGGCTGACGGAGGAAGACACTGCTAGGGCTTTAGCCGAACACCTTGTCTATGAGGCAACTACAAACGGATAGCCTGACCAAGCGGCAGTGCTACTATTGCTTACTCGTTTCATGCGAGGACGCATGGGCTAACTTGGGTGTTCATGGGATGGCGCATGAACGGGTAGCAGTAGTAGTATTGCTGCTTGGGCACGCCCAACCTATTTAAAAGCTGAAATTCCAACTGATGGAAGGAATAACAGGGAAAAGGGATATTTGGTTGAGTTTGACATCGATGCTTGTTGGGTCGTCTGCGGGTACTTCTGGTAGGGCGTATACCATGAAGGGGTTGTAACGGTTGTAGACGTTGTAGACGGAAAAGACGAGTTCGTTGTCGATTTTGGGGTTTGGCTTTTTGTTGAGATCCCAGGTGGCGGATAGGTCGAGACGGTGGTAGGGTTTGAGGCGGTAACCGTTTCGAGGCATATCGTAGTCGGAGTAGAGCCAGTTGTTGATGAGGAAGAAGGTGTTGGGCAGGGTGAGTGCTTGACCTGTTCCGTAGACGAATGTGGCTGCTAGATCCCATCTTTTGCTGAGTTTGTAGGAGGTGACGATGGATAAATCGTGTCGTCGGTCGTATTTGGCGGGGAAGGCGATTCCGTCGTTTATTTCGGGGAATAGGCGTTCGGTTTTGGAGAGGGTGTAGCCTATCCAGCCGTTGAAATTGCCCATTCTTTTTTTGAGGAAAAGTTCTATTCCGTAGGAGTATCCTTCGCCGTATACGAAGCTGTTTTCTACTGGTTCGTTGAGTTCGGGGACGTAGAATTCGGAGAATTCGATTTGGTTTTGTAGGTCTTTGTAGTAGACTTCGATGGATGCTTCGTATTGGTTGTCGAGGAAGTTTTGGAAGTATCCGAGGGAGTATTGAATGCCTTTTTGTGGCTTGGTTCGTTGGGTACTTGGCACCCATAGGTCGGTGGGTAGTGTGGAGGTAGAATTGGCTACTAGGTGGATGTATTGATTGGTAAATGTAACGCCTGCTTTGATGGATGCTTTGTCGCTTATGCCGTATCGTAGGGCGAGACGTGGTTCTAAAGCTCCGTAGGTAACAATGGGTTCACCACGATCATATCTGATGGAGTCGGTGGGTAGTCCTTGTTCATTGAAGACGGGGGAAAGATAGGGCCCTACTTGTTGATAGGCGGATGCTCTTAGTCCGATATTCATTTTGAGGCGATCGGTGAAGGTGATTTCGTCTTGGATGTAGATGGCGGCTTCGTGGGCGTTTTCTTTGTTGAGATCGTCGGTTGTGAGTTCGGAGTCTCCTACTGTTGCTTGTACTGAGTAGGGGGTGAAGGTATGGTAGGTGTAATTTGCCCCAAATTTGATGGTGTGTGCTGCATTGGCGAATAGGTCGAAATCGAGTTTGAAGTTGTAGTCTCTTACTCCTGAAAAGAAACGGGAATTGAGGTCGGCAAAGCTGGCGTCTACTTCGAAATCGTAGGTGTTGTAAATGGCAGAGGCATTCATGAATAGTTTGTTGCTGAATACGTGGTTCCAGCGTAGGGTTGCTGTGGCATTTCCCCAGGGCATTCGGAGATTAAAGCCGTCGGTGGATCTGAAATTAAATACGTCTCTTCCGAAGTAACCACTCAAAAAGAGGCGGTCTTTGTCGGAAAATCGGTAGTTGGCTTTGAGGTTGAGGTCGTAGAAATAGTATCCATTTCCTTCGAAATCTGTTCCTTTTAAAAATGGTCTTGCTAAAATATCACCGTAGGTTCTTCGTCCTGCTATCAGGAAGGAGCTTTTTTCTTTTTGGATGGGTCCTTGAATGGTTAATCGGGAAGAGATAATTCCGATTCCTCCGTTGACTTTGTATTTGTTGTAGTTTCCTTCTTTCATATTGACATCTAATACCGATGATAAGCGTCCGCCGTATTCGGCGGGCATGCTTCCTTTGTGTAGAGTGGTATTGCTGATGGCATCGGCATTGAAGACGGAGAAGAAGCCGAAGAGGTGTCCCGTATTGTAAACGACAGCTTCGTCGAGTAGGATGAGGTTTTGATCGGGTCCCCCACCCCGCACATATAGTCCTGAATTGAGTTCGCCTGATGACATGACTCCTGGTAGAAGTTGAATGGCTCGAATGACATCTACCTCTCCCATGAGTGCGGGGATGGATTTAATTTTTTCGACGGATAAATCTACTTTCCCCATGTCGGTACTTTCGACGTTTTCATCGGGTCGGTCGGCAGAGATCACTACTTCTTGGTCAAGTACGATGGAACCTGGATCTAAGGCGAAATTAATGGTGGTATCGTTGGTGACATCGAAAGTGATTTGTAGGGTATTATATCCGATAAAGGAGGCTTCTATTTGTCGTTCTCCTTCTTCGACGGTGATGGAGTAAAAACCGTAGACATTGGTGGAGGTGCCTCGTGACTTGTTATCTTTATCGTATACGTATGCTCCAATAAGGGATTCGCCGCTTGCTTTGTCGGTGACATGTCCACTTATGGTGTGTTTGTTTTGGGAGAAGGCAGGGAGGGATAAAACTACCACGAAGAACACAGAGACGAAAACACGAAGAACACAAAGAGGGGTGTTGGGGGATTGAGGGATTGAGGGACTGAGGGATTTATGAGAATTGTTAGACATGATTGTTTACTAATGAATGATTTAAGATAATAAGAGGCTGTCTTGATTTTACAATCAGGCTTAGAAAAGGCATCTTTTTCACCCCAATTATGCCTTTTTTTCGACACGTAGCTCTGCTATGCGTCTCAAAAAAGCCTACATTGGAGCAAAAAATCTAGCCTTTTCAGCTCCAATTCTAAAATCAAGATAGCCTCTGAAAATTCAATCAGCAGTGAAAACAAGTATAGTGTGGGAAAGGTTTAGGGTTTGGTTGAATAATAATAGGATTTGGTTTAGATAGGATAATGTGCGAAGTACGAGGTGCGATGATTTTTGGGTATGAAAAGATAATTGGGGAGATTTTTTGTGCAGCTAGAGGTTGCGATTTGTCGCTGATACCACCAGCGATACGCTGGCGGTAACTTGAGTAACTATAATTAGATGCCGAATATTTCTTTTGATTTTGCACAGTAGGCGGCATGTGCTTCTTCTGGTGTGTCGTATCGACCAATTACAAAGGGGGTACGACGGTCTTTGATATAAATAACTGCTCGATAGCGATTTCCGTCTTTACTAACCCCTCTGAATCCGGTAGAACTATTGGTGGATTTATCGAGTCGGCGGAGCATACTTCTTGAAATCCATTCGAGGTTTTCGAGGCGTAGGTTTTTTACATTATTGTCAATAAATCGAACGACCCAGTTTTTGTTATAATCTTTGGGTTTTTCTATAAATGTATTGGCGAGTAGTTTATGCAGATAGATGGTTTCATATTTCTTTTTTCCAACTTGTTTTTGGTATACAGGATACCCTTTACTGTGGCTTCTTAAATTTTCTAAGATATTGATGACTTTGTAATATCCTTGATTTAGAAATTCATATGATTTTGCATCAATAACGACTTTTTCTATGTCGTTTTTGAGTGGTACCTTATAAAACATGGCTACGATTTTATGTGTTTTGAATTGAAAATAGTCTGGATGAGGGGCATGAATATCCTATATCCATTTTTGTAAAAAAAAGTGATTGTGATAAGGTGCTAAGATATGTATGTTAAATGTGTGAATGAGGTGAGAACCTAGTGATTTATTTGAACTAGTATTACAAGAAAAAAAAAGCAGATTTTGTTTACTCAATAAGGTCAAATATAACTCATTCTTTAAACAAAAGAAAATAATTATCTCATTTACATTTGAAAAAAATTATTAAATTATATTTACATGTGAATGTGTATTTATTTTTGCATCAGTTCATGTTAATTTCTACATTTTATAAACTGCTTGCTATCATACTGTTTTTCAGCATCAAAAATTTGAATCCAGTAAACTCCATCTGCTAAGTCTTCCATTTTGATAAACGATTTGCTTTGATTTTTATTAAGTTCTCCTTCTTTAACCACTCTTCCTAATTGATCAAATACTTTAAATTCCACATTTATACTTTGTTGATTAAGCTCAATAAATAAATTATCAATAACGGGCTGAGGATATAATTTAATGTGACTAGTAGTATTTATTTCATCATTAATGGGAACTGCAAATGTTTGGTAATAATAAAAACGTTTATTGCTGGGTAAGTATTGTTGTTCAAATAACTTCCATGTATTCCAAGCTTCTATTTTCTTATTATAATCTTCATCATAAATTATTTGATAATGGCTATTGGCTATTAATTTACCTATAAAACTATCCCATTTATCGGTAAAGACATCTGTTCCCCAGCCATTATCATCATATACTGATTTTCTGACAAAGGTTGTGATTAAAGAATCTGGAGATAACCAAGTGTCAAATACTCGATTTATATAGTCGGTTTCGCTGCCAAATTCATTATAATCTTGAATGACTTCATCGACCATAATCCATTCCTCATTTTGATAGATCCAATTTTGTGAAATGTTTGGTTTGTTGGAAGGGTGATATTCAAAGACTTTACGTGTTTCTGGCTCCCAAATTTCTAGGTTTCGATCCCAGTTGTGTATTTCTTCGAAAATTAAACGGTCTATACTGTCTCTTTGTTGAAAGATTTTAGTGGTCGGCATCCAATCGTCATTTCTCCAGTTAAATTGTGTTTCAATTTTATCAAAATCATCTTCCTTATACCTCCATTGATATTGGTTTCTAGGTTTCCAATTAACTTGTTCTAAATCCCATAAGTAGGTGGTTTTTTCGATGATTTGGTTTGTTTCATCAAATAGGTTTCTGTCTCTTGCGAATAAGGTGTCTAGCTCTAGTTGTTGATTGAAATTACGACTAATTTTAGCTGTATCATTTCCATTTTCATCATAGTAATAGGAGTTTTGAAAATTAAGACGAAGAGGCTCACTTGTAGTTGGTGAAAACCATTCTTCATCACTATCCAAATATCCTTGTTCGTTGAAAAAGTATTTACTTTGTGCGTAGTTGAACCAGTCATTTATTTCTTCATCCCACAAAAAGAGTTGTAATTCAGTTAATTTATTTTGTTCACTAAATATTCTTCTTGCTTTTGCAATTGGTACTTGCAGTCCTGTCTGTATATCTTTTCTATATTGATACCAATAGGATCTATTTCCAAATTGATCATAGCCTATACTATCTCCTTGGACATATCTCAATGTGTTGAATTGTTCGTAGTAGGCTATTTCATAATGAATTGTTTGTCCTTTTTCGTTGTATGAAAAAGCTTCTTTGAATTGTAAGATAGAGTCTCCATTTAGTTCATGAAAAAGGTAAACGTGTGCTGAGTCGGGTAATTTATTACCATAAAAGGCAGCTTCATTGCCTAATGCTCCGATATCCTGTGCCCAAATGAAATTGGGTAGTAAGCACATGATTAGGATATAGTATATTCTATTTTTCATGAGGAGAGATTCTAAGTAAAGAGGAAAGAATAAATTGACCAATCTAGCTGTCTCTTTGCTAACAATACTTCGTTGAAAAGCCTCGTCAGAACCTACGGCTATGCCTACGTTTTTCGCCTTGTCTTGTTAACAAATAGCCTAGCAATATTTGATCAATTTATTTTTTCATCTTTACTAAGTAAAGAAGAAAGTGTAATTTAAGAATTATATCTTTCTCCTTTTGTCTTTTGATCGACTAAGTACGTTGGAAATTAATAAACTTTCATTTTGAGTGCGATATGAAAAGGATATTAATTAGTCAACCTCTATGGTTGTTATTGCCCATTCATTTTCGATAAGATTAGGATCATCTATTTTTAATAATACATAAAACTCCGTTCCTGCTGCATTAAAAAAACCATAATGTCCTTGAGAGTTATAATCCCTAGCACCTCCAGCTCCATCAGGCAACAAAAATTTAGGTAACTCTTTTGTTCCTTGAAAAGCTAAAAATTCGGAGTCATATATTCTAATTTCATTTGCAGGAGTACTCCATCTATCCTCTATATAGAATATGGCATATACTTTTTTTGTATTGGCACTATAATCCATGGTCGCCATATTCGCTCTTTCTCCTGCTAGTTCACCATTGTAGGTCATATCATTATCTTGGTTGGTTGATGCGTTAAACACGTTTCTACTTCTAGCAAATAGTCTACTTCCATCTTCTGGAATCCAAATATTTCCAGAAAAAGCAAAATTACCATGATAAGGGGAGTCATACATATATTCAGCAACTCCATTTCTTATGTCATATTTTTCAAAATCGGAAGGAGACAAACCATTATTGGCTCCATAAATATAATCACCTGAAGGGTGAAGCTTAGCCCTTGTTTCATCATAAATTGAAAGCCCAATATGGTCTTTCTCTATACCTGTTGCTAATTCAATACATCTAATAGTTTCCCATTGGTCTTTTCGAGGAAAAACATATACCCATCCATTATCTGCCAAGACAATATCAAAAGCATCAGCTGTTACCGCATATGTTTTTACTAATTCCATAGCATTAAGATCAACATAAGCGAAACTACCATTATGACCAACTGCGGCAAAATTACCATCTGTGCTAATTGAAACACATGTAGGTGGGACATTCAGGGTTAATGATTGACTAGTTTCACTAGCAACATTATATTTTCTAATTTCGTTTGGCGATTCTGTTATCACAATCAATTCATCCGTATTTCTATCGTATTCAGCATCCACAACTTGCCCATCAATCAACCACTTTTCTTCTTGAAAATGAGATATGGTAATGGGTAAATTTAGCGTTTGTTCTTTATTATTATTTATGCTTATTGTATGATTATACATGGGAGAAGAAAACTGAGATCTATCTATAATCAACTCTATTTCTACTGAATCATTAACAGCTAAAGTTCCAGAATTAGAAGAGAAAGACATATATGACTCAACATTGTCTATCATCCAATTGAAAGGTATATTTCCTTCATTTTTAATGGTAAAGGAGCTTACATCATCAAAGAATCCAATATCTAAGTTTGATTCGGAGATTGTCATTACAGGCAGCTCTCCTACTTCAAGACTTACATCGATGGGTATATCTCCTTCTTCAAAAGAATTAGAAGAGATTATCAGTTGTGCATTTTTCTCTCCAATAGGTAAATCATCTCTAATAGCTGTTGCTGTAATATTAATACTTCGACCTTCATCTAATGTACCTGAAGAATTCGAGAGACCTAACCAGCTTGGTATGCCTTTTATCTCCCAATTTAAAAATCCTGTTCCAAGATTAGAAACTCGAATTACCTTTTGGGACTCATTTTCTAAGAAACTAATATTAGTAGGTTCTACTGCAATTATGGGACGTGCATCCACGCATACTGTAACATCTACTTCGGCAATCCCTGCACCATTCGTAATTATTTCTATCTTTCCATTGTGTTTTCCTTGACTCAGTAGAGTCTCATTTTTTTTAACCTTTAATTCTATAATTTCATCATCTACAATACCAGAAGAAGGAGTCACTTCTATCCAATCGGGTCTAAAAGAAATACTCCATTCAAATTTTTGGGCAGGTTGCACTGTTAGAAAAACACTTCCTGTCTCCTCATCATTAATCATTATTTCATCGGGGGATAAAAGAACTTGTGATTCAATGGACAAATTAATATCTCCATTGTTTGTTTTTTTGCATCCCATTACTAAAAACAAGGCCAAAAAAAACAATAAGTTTTGAATTTTCATTTAGTATAAATTTTAAATTAATACAGAATCAGGATTAAAAACAATTAGTTGCTTGCAAATATAGATAAACAAGGAGGGTCTTCAAAAAATATCTTCTGAATATATCTGTATTAACACAATTTGGAAA
>JAHDHP010000422.1 GCA_020631245.1 Bacteroidota bacterium
GACATATCATCGAAATAGAGGGAACGCGCATTGGCATTGATGAAATACCATTACCTAATAAAACCTTGTACCTCGCAGAAGTGGAGTTTGAATCAGAAGCGAAAATGCATCGTTTTCAAATGCCGATTCCTTTTGTGAAGGAGGTGACTGGGGTGGAGGAGTTTAGTGGGTATGAGGTGGCGGTATTAATGAGTGAATGAGTGATTGAGTGAATGTAGCGTAACGCTTATTCACTCATTCGCTCAATCACTAAGTCACTCATTGTTTTACGTGAGGGATAGCAGCGGTAGCTTGACGAAATAGAAAGGTAGTGAGACGACGCCTAGCAGGGCTGACAGCGGAAGACACTGCTAGGCGTATTCGTCGAACACCTTGTCTATGAGACAACTACAAGCGAATAGCCCGACCTATATATAAAAAGCGCAGTAACCGCATCGCAGTTATTGCGCTTTTTATATATAGGACACGCCCTAATAAACATCAAAATAATTGAACTTAGTCGAAATTCAGTTGTAAATTTATAATAGAAAGACGTCACTTTAGCTCCATTTTTGTACACTATATTCCTAATAGATGTGTTCAACGTTTATGCAATCCAAAAACCTAAACCATGTTTCCCATTTGCAAGCAAGTCCTATCTATTGTATTCTTTTTTGTTTTTTTATTGAATAGTCTTTGTATTTGGGCGAGAGATACGCCTGAAACAACGCGCGTGATTCAAGCAGTAAAAACGGATAAGTCAATTAAGGTAGATGGGGTATTGGATGAGGAAGTTTGGGCAACGGCACAACCTGCTACTGATTTTAAGACTTTTAGTCCAACGGTGGGAGAGGCTCCTAGTCAGAAAACAGAAATTCGGGTTCTTTATAGTAATCAATCGCTGTATATTGGTGCGATGATGTATGATGTGTCTCCTGATAGTGTGATGCAAGAATTGGGAGAACGAGATCAGTGGTTTGGAACCAATTCGGATGTCTTGGGGATGTATTTGGATACCTATGATGATGACCAAAATGGCTTTGCTTTTTTTGTAACAGCAGCAGGTGTGCAGGCAGATGTGCGGTATTCGTCGAATGGAACAGATAGCAATTGGGACGCGGTATGGCATAGTAAGGCAAAGGTGACAGATGAGGGTTGGGTGGTAGAAATGGAGATCCCTTATGGGGCGATTCGCTTTCCAGAACAAGAAATACAAGATTGGGGAATTGGTTTTATGCGTCGGATTCGAAGAATTAGAGAGCAATCGACTTGGCATGGATATGATCCTGCTGAAACGGGTTTTATACAACAGTTAGGTACCTTGAAAGATTTGAAAAATATTGAACCTCCTTTGCGTTTGTCGATTACGCCTTATGCTTCTGCTTATGTGGATGTTTTCAGAGATAAGGCTAATCCTGATAATAATTCGAGTAAGCGAATTATTCGGGGAGGTATGGATGTGAAATATGGGATAAATGAGAGTTTTACGCTTGATATGACCCTTATTCCTGACTTTGGACAGGTGCAATCGGATGATGAGATTTTGAACTTGTCGGCTTTTGAGGTGCGCTATAATGAGCGGCGTCCGTTTTTTACGGAGAGTGTGGAGTTGTTTAATAAAGTGGGCTTGTTTTATTCACGACGTATTGGTGGGTCACCGATCAATTTTTATAGTGTGAGTGATGAGTTGGAAGAGGGAGAAGAGATTGTTGAAAATCCGTCGGATGTACAGATGTTTAATGGTACGAAGTTGTCGGGTAGAACGCCCAATAACTTGGCAGTGGGTGTGTTAAATGCCGTGACGGGTAATACGTTTGCAACGGTTAAAAATGCCGAGGGAGAAGAACGAGAAATATTGACAAATCCGCTGACGAATTATAATATTACGGTGTTTGACCAAGCTTTTAAAAATGCTTCTTATCTGAGTTTTATTAATACCAATGTATGGCGGAAAGGGAGCTTTAGAGATGCTAATGTAACAGGAACGGCTTTTCGATGGGGAAATAAAAAGCAAACCTATGCATTGGAAGGATCAGCGGCTTTGAGTCAGATTTTTGAAGAGGAGGAAGATGGTGCAACATTGGGACATAAACACAATGTCGAATTTGGTAAAACAAGTGGTAATTTAACATGGAATTTGGGACATCGTGTGATTGACGCTAAATATGATCAACGTGATTTTGGCTTTTTGCGTAATAATAATGAGATGGAGAATTGGGCAAGCTTGAATTATAATATTTACAAGCCTTTCTATAAATTTAATGGTTTATATAGTGGTTTGTATGTATCGCATAGTACGCGATATAAGCCTTTTGATTTTCAGTCTTTATTTGTGAATGCTTGGGGAAATGTGACCTTTGCGAAGAGCTTTACCACGGTCAATATATTTGCAGGTACTAATCCTGTAGAAGGCAATGACTTTTGGGAACCGCGTGTAGATGGGCGATTTTTCAAAACCTCTCGTACTTGGAATGGAGGTTTTTGGATTTCTACCGATTATCGAAAAACCTTTGCGATTGATATGTCTTCCAATGCTTTTCTGGCTCCATTATATGGTGCTAAATCTTTCAATTTTAGAGTGGCTCCACGCGTGCGGGTAAATGACCGTTTATCCTTCCAATTGGCTAGTAGTTATAATTATTCGCCTGTAAATGTTGGTTTTGTTACTACTGCCAATGATGATTCAGAAGTCTACTTTGGAGCGAGAAAACGTCCTACGGTTACGAATCAGTTGAGTGGAAAGTATTCTTTTTCGAGTGTGATGGGATTGAATTTACGCGTGCGTCATTATTGGTCGAAGGTCATTTATGATAAATTCTATTTACTAAAAGACGATGGGTATTTAACGCCGAGCAGTTTGGAAGGAGAATATAATAATAGCTTTAATGCTTGGACGGTTGATTTTGTTTATTCTTGGGTCTTTTCTCCAGGTAGTCAGTTGAGTGTGGTATGGAAAAATCAAATTTTTCAAAGTGATTATGATGGTACGACTCATTATGAAACTATTGAAGCCGATAACTATTTCAATAACTTTAGCAAGACCTTAAGTTCTCCTGGCTTAAATAGTTTGTCGCTGCGTTTGCTTTATTATTTGGATTATCAGATGGTGAAGAGAAAGAGGTAGGTGTTT
>JAHDHP010000047.1 GCA_020631245.1 Bacteroidota bacterium
AGCTAGTACGAGTGATATTTTACCAGGTGAATCCATTATTTTTACTAGCAATACACCAGGCGCAAGTAGTTCGGAATGGTTAGTGAATGGACAATCAATGGGAACTGGCAACTCATATACTCACCTATTTGCTGATAAGGGGAATTATTTAGTCCAAATGATCGCTCGTAATGCTGCATGTGTCGATACTTCCAAAGCTTTTTTATATAAGGTAGGCACGCAATATGTGGATGCGACTTTAGAGATACTTCAGTATGCCTGTTCAAATGACTCTATCCTCATTAGTTTTGAAGTGTGTAATAGAAATGATGAAACGTTACCAATTCAAACACCCATTCAGTTTTATGATAACCATCCTTTTAATACTCCTGCTCAAGCTTTAAGTAACCCGATATCACTTAGTGAAGATTTACCTTGTGAATGTTGTGTAGAAATGACGGCTGGTTTTCCTAAAGGAAATATTAGTAATGCCTTGTATGGTATTGTGAATGATAGTGGTTCGAAAAGTACCCCACTTATGCAAGCTGATTATCCACTTACTGTACTAGAAGAATTGGACTATACCAATAATATGGATAGCCTAGCAATTGATCTAGTAGATGTATCTTTTGCGCCTAATCTTATTACGATTGATTTGGGGCAGGGAGTCATCTTAGAACCTATTATTTCACCAATGGTCAATGATTCCATGATTTATACTTGGGAACCTGCGGATAGTTTGTCCTGTACCGATTGCCCAAATCCTTTTGCCAATCCACTTCTTCCGATGACTTATACGCTCACTGTCGATGATGGACAGGGCTGCACAAGTTCGGATACGATTAGAGTTGAACCAATACTGGGAAAAAAGGTGACGATGCCAAATGCCTTTAGCCCGAATAATGATGGACTGAATGACATATTTAGTGTGATTGCTGATCCTAGTGTGAAGACGGTGAAGGATTTTAAAGTGTATAATCGTTGGGGAGAATTGTTATTTGAACGGCAAAATTTTATTCCTAAAAATGCGGATACAGGTTGGGATGGAACGTATAAAGGAGAGGTGATGATGATGGGGGTGTATGTGTATAGCGTTCATGTGGAGTATTTGGATAATGAGACGAGGCGTTTTAAGGGGAATGTGACGTTGATACGATAAACGGATAGCCCGACCCCATTTTTGAAAAAAGGCAAATCAGACTGATTCACCTTTTATTCATTTTAATTAAATTAGTTTATAAATTGTTTATTTTTTCTTAACAGCCATTACATCAAAGAAAGCTCCGTTACTACCTTCACCTATTGCGACAGGTAGCACACCATCCCATTTTTCAATTGCTTTTAGCTCAATAATATCATCACTTACCGACTCGCTTAGTAGTCGCTGTGCTTCTGCCTCTGCTCGTGCTAATGCCAATCGTGCTTCTGCCTCTCCTTCTGCCTTTGCTTTTTGCTGTTTTGCTTCTGTTTCAATACGATTAAGATCGTTGACAGCCGTTAAAGCTCGCTGTTCTGCAATTTGTTTTTGCTCAATTGCATTATTAAATTCTTGAGAGAAGTCGAAATCGATAATCGAGAAATCGGTAACGATGATATTATTTTGTCCTAATCGGTTTTTAATATCTTCGAATACAAACTGTTTGACTTCTGGACGTTTGGTAATTAGCTCTTCTGCTGTAAAACGAGCGGTTCCTGACTTTATTGATTCTTGAATCGTTGGTAGGATGATCGTTTCATTGTATTTCAGACCTAATTCCTGATAAATAACATTGGCTTTATCTTTTGAGAGATAAAAATTGAGTGCCACTTTCGAGGTAACATTCTGCAAATCCTTTGAAGAGGCGGTTGCTTCTGCCTCTATTTTTTGAATTCGCACATTTAGTAGAATTACATCTGTTGTAAAAGGATTGATGACATGTAATCCTTCTGGAAGAATATCATTTTGCACCGCACCAAAATAGGTTTTGATGCCAACTAAACCCGAATCTACAGTCTTAAAAGTAGCGGTAAGAACGGCAACGAGGGCAATTAATAGGGCAAAGGCTCCAAAGACGAAAAACATGCCTTTATTATTAAATTTCTTTCGACTGCCTCCTCCACGATTGTTAAACTGAGGAAATTTAACTTTGCTTGTACTCATAAAAGTGTGTTTAGGTGAATGATGAATTCATACTTTTTTCAGTGACTCAATTTGTATAAAAGAATCCTATCTAAAGTAGTGGAATTGTAACTTATAAACAAAAGTTATGCTATTTAAATTCCTTCGCTCCGAGGAATATTTTCACCTTCTCTCTATTGCTCCGAGGATTTCCTTAACCTTTCATTAACCTTCTATTAACTGCTTTCGGTTTTTGCTTGATTTACCTTTGACATATCGACAACAAGCAAACATTATTTCACTTTTAAAAATAAATCAAATGAAAACGGTAATGATTCTTTTCGTAGTTAGTCTATTTCAATTAACTAACATTCAAGCAACAGAAACAACTGCGGCTTCTTCTTGGGGTACAGCTTGTGTTAGCTGCCATTATAAGATGATACAAATAAATGAGGGGAAGCGATCTATAGATAATGTTAGATCTAGGTGGTGTGATAAATCTATTGATGAATTAAAGGCTTATGAGGCTGCTTTTATTAAGGAGGCAAATGAGAAGGGGGCAAAGGCAAAGTGCAGATGGGTAGGAAAACGTAAATAGGGCGTTTTAAAATGAGTAAAGCCACCTCAAAATTGGGTGGCTTTACCTACTATTTGTACAACCTACCTTAGTGGGTGACAAACAGTCAAATATGGGGATTAATTAAGGGGATAGGATTATTAGGACTTGGCCTTTCCGACGTTATGGTATAGGTATTTGATGGCTAGGATAAATACGGTCAACCATATGGTTACAAAAGGGATGAGTACCACATATAAAATAAAGTGTATTGGCTCTAAATTTAAAGCGGCATCGTTAAATAGTAAGGAAAGGGTGGTAAATGCTAAGCAACTTAAAAAGATGCATCCTGCAATACCGAGTAAGTACATTTTTTCTTCTAATGAAATCTTATCGCATCCGATATAGCGGATGGCAAATATGATAGGACTTAGTAGTAAGGCAAAAAAGCTGGTAAAGAGCAATAAAGTGGGTAAATTTTCGGCGGTAAATAACTGCCAAATGCTGTGGGTTTCGTAGTCTAAATATCCAAAGAAAAGGCTACATACAAAAGCGGCACTAATAAGACCAATGGTTTCTTGGCGATTAGGCAAACCAATGTAGTTATTCATTTGTTAGATTTTGATGAAAAAAAATCGTGGTAGTGTTCTTCACGATAGGAAGATGCTTTTCTTATATCAAATCGTTGCATCAAAAAAAGTAAAACAGGAGACAAAGTACAGAAGACAGAATTAAATTTAAAGAGACAATATTACTTACTTTTTTGAGACAGTTTAAGTTCTTTGCAAGATTCGACATTATAAACGCCACTTATTTTTGCTTTAGTACACTCCAACCACTTTTTTTTTCATTTTTCCTATAATTTCTTCATTCGCTTAATCGTACAACCGACTGCTTTGGTGGTATTCGGATCAATTGGCTTACCAGCTATCATATTTTCCATAGCGGTACGCACAAAGAATTTTTCGACCCCACTAGCATCTTGGCTATCATCAATAGCTCCTTTGTAAGCGAGTTTCATATCCTTATCAAACAAAAACAAATCGGGTGTTTTCTTTGCACCAATAGCATCAGCTAATTGGTGGTTGACATCTACTACGTATGGGAAATCATACTTTGCTTCTTCTGCGTGCTTTTTCATTTCATCCATCGAATCATCACCGTCACGTCTTGCTTCATTCGAATTGACTACCAATAAGCCTACATTATTCTTCGCACAATAATCGGCGACCATCGGATAACGATCTTCCCAAGCAATCACATAGGGGCAAGTGTTACAAGAAAACATCACTAACAATCCGTTTTCTTTTTTAACATCAGCCATCGACAAATCTTTGCCTGAAATATCTTTCATTTTATAATCGGTCATTGGAGCTGCATCGCCAATATTAATTTGTGCCATTTCTTTTTTATCAGTAGCAGGTTTTGCTGGAGCTGCTTCTGGAGCCTTCTCTGCTGCTTTAGCAACTTCTTCAGTGGCAGCTTTGGCTTCGGTTTTCGTATCAGCTACATCTTTAGATGCACCACCGCAAGCAGCAAATGCAAATAAAGTAATGCTTAAAGCACTTACAATAATTTGGTTTTTAGAAAACATGATAATGGTTTTTGGGTGAGAATTTATTGATCAGGAGAAAGGTATTCATCTAACCTTTATAAGTTATAAATTGTTTTATCTATTGGACAATAATTTGACAAAGAGTGGTAATATTTCGCATTCGTTCTAGCATTTCTTCTTTTGAGTTAAAACGCAAAATCATATTTCCTACCGCTCGATTGGCTTGCACAAAAGGAGCGACCTCCTCCCCTACTTTCATATAAGGATGATACATAAATACATTCGGACATAATTCATTGGCTACCTTTATTTCTTTGAGAATGCCTGCTTTTTGGGTGTGTAACATATAACAGGCAAAGTAAAAGGGGCTATAATCCTTATTGATTTCCATGCAGTAATTCGCATCCAAGCATCCTTCTACAGCGGCAGCTACCATATCAACATTGGTATATAAGCGAATAGCTACGGGTAAATAATTGCCTCCACTTCTTGGCCCAATTTCAATGACAAAAACCTTTCCTTCTGGTGTTACCATGACATCAAAGTTAAAAGGTCCCATTACAAAGCCTGCTTTTTGTAAAACTAGCTCCAACTTAGTCCCTATCCGCCTTAATACCTCGGCTGGCTGTGTACTAGGGAAACTCTCGGCATATGGAGCTAAATGTACGCCATCATCATAAAAATAACCATCGCCATAACAAATAAACTTCAATCGCCCTTGCTCCATATACCCATCTCCACACACCTGCATGCCCTCTTTTTGCACAAAGGATTCCATGATAATCTCCTTCGAAAAAGAACGTTCAAATGCTTGATCTACAACATGCTCCCAATTATGTCGATCCTGTATCACACTCACCCCTTTACTGCCCGATACATCTACAGGTTTCACTACCAAATCTCCCTCATAGCTATCCATAAAGGCCGCAATCTCTGTTTCTCTATCTGAAGTATCGAAGCGTTTAAAGGTTTGTAATTGCAATTGTTCGCGCTGCAATAAATCTCTAAATCGTCCCTTATGCGTCAACTCCATCACCGTTTCATAGGAATTGCCTGGCAAACCCATTTTTTCAGCTACAAAAGCAGCCGTTCTTACCGACACATCCGAACCAAAACTCAAGATGCCATCAATCTTTTCCTGCATCGCCACTTCCAGAATACCTTCTTTATCTATGGTACTCACATGGTACGAGCGATCTGCCAACGAATGCCCTGGATTTGATGGTGCATTATCAGCTGTAATCACTCGATAGCCCTTTTGCTTTGCATAGCTAATCGGCGGCATTTGAAAGGTCGCTGCCCCTAAAAATAATATTGTCTTCAAATTTCTACATACATTTACGGTGCAATGCACCTATTAATCATCCAGTCATCCAGTTACCCAATCACCCAGTCATGCAATCATCCAGTCATCATTTCTTGGGCGTGCCCCCATTTTTGTTTTTAGATGCTACCGCCAGCGTCCTCGCTGGTGGCATCTAAAAACAAAAATGAGGTCGGGCTATTCGCTTGTAGTTGCCTCACACCCACTTATTCAGCATAGTCCTAGCAGTGTCTTCCGCTGTCAGCCCTGCTAGTCCTTGCTTCATAAAGTCGCTGTTTCGTCAAGCTACCGCTACTATCCCTCACGCGAAGTCCATGATTGGATGATGGGGTGACAGGATGATTGGATAGCGTTACGCCTAATGTCATTGAATTAAGTAATCCAACATGTTAGGTTTTAATAGGGGCATCAAGTAAAAGACTACCTTACTCAACCTGACATGTTTTAATAAAGCACTATTTTCTTAATTCAATGACAATGGGGTTTACGCTATATTTTAACAAAACTTTTTTAGCATATACTCACTCAATCCTGGAAAGCTAAATTTAAATTTCCCTTCGGTCATTTCTAGTTCTTCTTCAATCACTTTTCTCAATTTGTTTTTATTTAGCTTACCTTTTTTATCTGTACCAATTCTTAATATCTTACTCCATTTTCTTTTTCGCAAATCTTTTAAATAGCGAGTATTTAGATTGAGGAATTTATTCATCTCTTCATCATAATTCTTATTGGATGAACGGATTAATCCAGTAGAAGAATAACTAATAGTATTTATATGCGGTTTCAATTGTGGATTTACCTTAATGGGCAAGCCACTATCTTTATCAAAGTTAGCTTTATAGGTATCACAATGTTGAATCGTAGGCTTTCCACCAACTCCTAAACAAACTGCTAAGAGATTTGAGTAATCAAGTCTTTTATCTTCCATCCCATCTTCACCATTACAAATACTCTGCTCACAATAATGTTCTATCTTCACTTTCTCAACTTTTAGCGTTTGTTGGCAGTAAGCACAAACACCTTCTTGTTCATTAATGAGTGACTCTCGTAAATCATCTTTAACCACCTTATCCATATCCTCAAAAGTCGCATTTTCTGCACGAATATATTGTTGAAAAGATCGAGGTGCTCTTGTCTTTTTAATCATTCTCATGCTCCAACTCAAATTTGTAGGCTCCTAGTTGTAATGTCAATTCCTCCACTAACATGCTAATAGTTTGTCCTTGATCTTCTTGTTCCAATTGTTCCACCTCTTTTATTACTGCCTCTAACTCTTCAATACTTTTTTGTTCTTCGATCAATTTATCAAATTTCTTAATTAGCTCTATATATTCTTTGGGACGCTCTGTTGAATTAAATACATACTTCAACAAGGTATTTGAGTCAACTCCTTTTGACTGAAAGTTTATTTTTTCAATTTGGAAATTATCTACTAAAAAGACTTTATCACTATTAACAGAAGAAATGACTTGTGGAGAATGTGTGGTAATAAAAAATTGAATATTTGGAAAAATATGTCTTAGTATAGGAATGATTTTTCGTTGCCAAGTGGGATGTAAATGTGCTTCAATCTCATCAATCAACACAATCCCTGATGATTGTTTTTCTGTATTGTCTGGATTATTGGCAATAGAAATATTGTAGGCGATGTCTGCCACCATTGTAATCACCGACTTTTCTCCATCTGACTTAAATTCCAAATCTTCTGCTACACTTCCCTCCTTATTTTCTCGTAGAGTAATCGTTGGGATGAGATCATTATTTCCTGCTCTTTGGCGTTGTGATGTACCAACGATATAATCTTTATCGTATAAATACTTCAATAGTTTTTTAATGGCATCTCGAACGTACTTTAAGTTTGGTTCTTCATAGGAAAAATCGTTGTGATCTCTTTTGAGTCGTAATTCTTTGTTTTCGTAGTCAAAGAACCAGTTAAGGAAGCGGGAATAACTTCTATTATTTTGGACTACATTTCCCCAAGCTTCAACTTGGGATCGTTTATAAACTATATTACTTACCTCTGCATATTCTAGGCGACGTCTACTAGCAGAAAAATATTTAAAAATAGGTATATTGTCTAATTCCTGATCTAGAATTTTTTGAAAAAACTCCATTCCTCCTTGTGTAGTGTTGTCAGAAAAGTTATCTATTTCATTGGGATAAGCTATACTCGTTAAGACATTCTCATTTAAGTTATCAGTTAGAGTAGTCCATACTCCACAAAAAGTTTCTTTATAATTTATATCCTTTTCATTAAGCTCCAAGTCTAAAGTAAAATCTTTTGGTGAAATATGGCTTTTAATATAAAAAACGATATTTTTTATTAATGCAGACAATAAAGAGGATTTTCCTGCACCATTAGGTCCAATAAACACATTCAAATCGGGTTCGAATGCTAAATCTAAGGAGGTGAAGCCCCTAAAATTCTCAATTTGTATTTTCTCAATCCTCATTTTTTTTCATTTTGATTGATTGTTCTATGATTGGGTAGACACAATGATTAACTACCTTTCCCCTATTTCGGGCAACCTGTTCATGATAATATCGGGCACCCACAAGGGGATGCCCCTACGTTCTTCTCTGTGCCCTCTGTGGATTTAACTCTCTGTGCCCTCCGCGGTTTCAAATCTCTGTACCCTCTGTGGTTAAATGATTCCCCAAAGCCCCCCAATACCAGTATCCTCCAGATCAATGACTTCAGCTTTTGCCAACCCCAAACCCGTCTTCCCATACTCATTGCCATTATACAACATATACAAACGACCTTTAAAAGGAAAAACGTGGGCATAACACATTGCTGTATCATCCCAACCTGCTGCGGATAATCCAATACCCGTTTTCTCTTCGGCCCGCTCCCATTGAACACCATCATTGGAGTGAGCGTATACAAGGCGATATTGCTCACCACGCACCGTAAACCACATGTGATACTTGCCATTTGCATCCTTCCAAACAGAGGGACGACAGATGGCATATTCACTTTCGTCAGCAAAGGTAATGCAAATATCATTGTTTCTATGCCATTGTATCCCATCTTCTGAGTAGGCATACTTGATATGGTAGTAGTGTTTGTGTTCTGAGGGATTTGTTCCCCACTTGACGAGGCTAGTATACCACATCTTCCAAATGCCTTCATCTATCATGACGCAGACCGAACCAAAACCGAGGTGATCTTCCGCATTGCGGGGTAAAATGGGAGCTTTCGAGTAGCGTTGAAAGGTGCCATCTGCTTGTTGGATGGCTAGTCCTAATTGAATATTGAAGGGAGTGAGAACGGTAGGCATCCAGCCGACATAGTAGAGGTAGGTTTTCCCTTGATAACTCACCATCCAGGGGTAGGAAACGCCATTTTCGTCGAAGGTGCCTAGTTCTCCCACACCGAAAACGGGCTGTTTGGTCTTTTCTAAGATGGTGAGAGGGTCATTCATATCGATGCGAATACGCCCTATTTGGGAGCGGTTATTGGTATCTCGCCCTGTGATGTATATGTCTACTAAATCTCTCTCTCCAATAACTTGGGCAAAAGAAGGGCCTGTAAAAGTGGCCATCCACTCGGTTTGTGGATCGGGTTGTAATATTCGTCCTATTTTTTGCCAGTTGGTCATGTTGTTACTTTCCTGCTTTACCTAATTTTTCTACTTTTTGAAGCCAGTTTTTGCGATACGATTCTTTGGATAATCGCAATGGGCCTATACTGGTTATTTTTACTGATTTGACACCTATAAAATTCATGGTTAAGCGTTTCATTGCCTTATGACTTGGGCCACCATTAACGAGGCTATAAAACCAAGCGGGTTGATCTAAGGTGCAGATCAAACGGGAGGTTTTACCTGTGAAGAATTTATCCCACCAAACGGAGTTTTCCCGCTTTTTGAAGGCAAAACCTGGGAGCAATACGCGATCTAAAAAGCCTTTCATAATGGCGGGTACTGATCCCCACCAAACAGGATAGATCCAAACGAGGTGGTCTGCCCATTTTAGCTTTTCTTGTGCGTCTAATAGATCGGGTTCTAATTCGGTTCGCTTTCGATAGCCAAATTCGAGATTGATCTTAAAATCTAAATCACGGATGTTTATTTCCTTGTATTCGAAGCCGCCTTCTTGTAAGCCTTTTTTGTAGGCTGCTGCAAGGGCAAAATTATAGCTTTCTTTATCAGGGTGTCCGTTGATGATGAGGATTTGTTTTGAATTCATAATTTAATGAGTGAGTAGAGACAAGGCATGCCTTGTCTGTACGAATGAGTCATGGATTTTGCGTGAGAGATAGTAGTGGTAGCTTGGTGAAACAGCCACTTTGTGAAGCAATGACTAGCAGGGCTGACAGCGGAAGACACTGCTAGGAGTATGCTGAACAAGTGGGTGTGAGACAACTACAAACGGATAGCTCGACCAAGCCGCAGTGCTACCATCCGTTTAGTTCATGCGAAGACGCATGAACGGGCGGGTGGTGGTATTGCGGCTTGGGCACGCCCAGATATTGATGATTGGGTTGAGACGTTGCACGCAACGTCTTTACGGGTGATTGGGTATACTTATTATAAAGTTTTTACTTTTTTCTCGATATAGAGTGATAAAAAGAGACTACTGAGACAGAAAAGGGTGAATAGTAGAAAACCGAGTTCTAAGGAACTATGGTCGGTAGAGAAGACTTTGACAGCGACATCCCCACTGCGGTTGAGTTGGTTGAGTTGGCTATTGATAATGCCAGAGAAACCAATGTATGCCATAAAAATAGCTACGACCATCACGTCTGCCATTGACCATTTACTGGAACGGAAGACAAAGAAGTTGAGGAGTTTATTATTTTGGATTTGCCCTTTTTTACCGACATAAAAGGCAGAGGCAATGAGTTTGATAAATGGAAAAAGAACACTAAATAGTAAGACTAATACGCCAACTAAAATGCTTTCTAGTTGTCCTGCTTGTATAAGTATTTGAACGACATCAGTAATACTTTTACTTTGAAAAAAGAGGACTTGGTTATTGAAAAGGAGATCTTCACCGAGTAAAGTAAACGTGAGTTGGTCGATACGGGCATCTACATCAATCATCGGGGTACTGATGCCTCCAAAAAGAAGTACGCAGCAGGCTAATATCATGAGGTAGCTGTAATTGCCACTTGCTTCTGGACTAATGAGAAAGCCAGCGATAAATAGCAACAAAATGGAGGCAATGATGATGAAAAAATGGATATAATTGCTTTCGGTTAATTCGTTGATTCGCCCTTCGAGATATGGTAGACAATCTTTTCCATTATAACATTGGTATCTTTTGAGAATTTGATCATAGTAGGTACGATCCACTTTGGAAATGCTTTGCCCTGATAGTTCGACAACTCGATTGAGGATGTATTCTTTTACTTTTTCGAGTGATTCTTCATCTTCTAGTTGTTCTAAGATGCGGTCTGTAAATTGAGGGACTTTTGCTTTAAATCCTTGTATATCAATTAGGTTATCAGTAATTTTTTGTTTCATTCCAAACCATTTCCCTTCATTTTCTTTGCGTACTACCCGATCTACTTCATCAATGAGCGTATGTAAAATACTTTCGACTTGCCCGCGCATCCCTTCTTTGGATTCGGTAGTCATCTCAAAGTTCTGAATCTTTTCGGTCAGAATATCAGCGATTTGTTCTTTCCAATATTCCACATTTAGCAGTCCATACTTGATATTATTGAGTTCTGCATGATCTGTTTTGAGTGTTTGTAAGTCCTTGCTATTGGTGTAATAAAAAAAGGTACTTACACTGGCGAGTCCAAGTAAGAGAATGGCAACTATGAGGAATACGGTGTTCTTGATGACAATAAGCTTAATGGTAAAAAAATATTTGATTTTGAACCAAAGTGTTGTTATTTTAACAAAAATACTAGAAATTCATTAGCCAAAGTATTAGCAATTCAATAACAACTTACCCCTGCCCTCCCCGATACGTCCGCTTCGAAGGATGATCGACTCGATATTCCCCTAAGTTTTTAGGCGGGATTGTCCACAAACCAAGTGTTTGGGCAAGTTTGGATTCCATATCTATTTTTCCCTTGTACATCGCAGGATAATCAATTTGTTGCTTGATGAAAGGGCGTGTATATATTTGATTGATTGCTCGTCGAGGTTGACCAGAAGTATTGACTCCTCCTTTATGCCAGATCATCGAATCGAAAAAGATAACTGACCCCGCTGGAGTTTTGATCTGTACACCATGTTTGTCGAAGTAAGCTTGACTTGGCATTTCTGAAAAACGGTGACTACCTGGTACGACCCATGTTCCACCTGTTGTTTCATTAAAATCATCGACAGCAATGAAGGCATTGAAGCTTAGAATTTTGGATGCCGTAAAATCTTTTGCAAAATCTTTGTGGTATCGTGCTTGGTTATGTGGACGATCTGAAAAAAGGATAATCCCATTTTGGAGGTGTAGGATAGCTGTTTCACCTACTGTAGCCGCTACATAGGGCCAAATGGTGGGGTGATTGATAAGTTGGAAAAAAAAGGGATCATATTCCATCATACAACGTAGTTGCCCATAGTCCCCTATCTGTTCCAACAGTTGTTCTCCATATTCCTCCAACTGAATATCCCAAACGGTATCCAGCTTTTCGCGCATCATCGCCAACTCCTCTTCTTTAAATACCCCTTCTAATACAAAATAACCATCCCGCTCCAATTCTTCGAGGTGTTCTTCTAGTTGGTTTTGGATCTGTTTTCGTTCTAAACCTATGTATCCCTGATAATCTTGCATGTTTAACCAATTTCTTTTTCAATGATATAGATAGGTCGCTTCTTGCTTTCTTCGTATATTTTCCCAATGTAGATACTACTAATCCCGATAGTGATTAATAGGAGGCTCGTACAGAAAAATAACAAACTGGCAATACACAAAATTACGGAAAAAGCATGATTGAATATATAATTTATCATTAAAAATAATACACCTAGTAGACTGACTGCCATAAGGATGCCTCCTAATACAATTGCTCCGTATAAAAGACGAATGGATTGACTGGTTATACCACTTAATCCTAGTTGAAGCAATTTTCGGAAGGTATAGGAACTAGGTCCTTCTCTTCGTTCTCCCATATCAACTTCTATGGTAGTGTTCGAAAAGCCAAGCCAACGTAATACCATCAAAAAGTGTCGATCTTGCTCTTGGATTGCTAAAAAGGCGTTGGCTACTTGTCGATTGAAGAGGGTAAGGTTACGAGAATTGGGTTGATAATAAGCTTTGTCAGCAATCAGTTTTTGATAGATGCTTCCATAAAAAGTAGCCATCCATTTGCGATGTACTTTTTGCTTCATTTTGGGAGAGCGGGTAAATACGATCGCATATCCTTCATCCTTCTTACTCCACAACGTTGGAATTTCACTTGGGCGATCCTGTAAATCACAATCCATCACCACTAACCAATCTCCTTTAGCAACTGCCACACCAGCGGTAATCGCAGGATGTTGCCCAAAATTTCGACTCAATTTAATCCCTCGCACTTGGGAATATTGCGTTTGTATTTTTTCTATTGCTTCCCAAGACTTATCGGGGCTACCATCTTCTACTAATATAATCTCATATTGATTAGGCACAAGTTCTTCCAACACCTCCACTAGTTGACGTACTAGTTCAAGAATCATCTGTTCAGCCAAGTAAATGGGGCTGATGATGGAGAGGATGATATGTGAAGAGGGAGTATCCATTATTTTATGCGAGGTATGAGGGGCGAAGTGCGAGGATTTTTATATAAACTCATTTCCACCGTCATTTTTTTATAGCTTTTTATCAGTTCCCAATCTCTTTCTAAAGTGAGGATCACTTCCTCTGAAAAATCATTGCTTACATTTGAAAGTAAGACATACTCACAATCGTCAATTGTTTTCCACTGATCATAAAAACGTATGGTATCACTTTCTAAGTGTGTATACTTCCGAGCATTTGCCAGAGGGAATTTAGTAGCCACTCTAGATGCGGGTATATTCATCTGCTTTAGATCTTTTTCCAATTGATTTTGTAAGGAAAGATACGGAAGAAAGCCCAAATGTGCATCCCAACCATTGGCAATTGGCACTGGATAGACCCATAAATGCCCTGATAGTAAGCAAATCGTGGTCAAGTTTAGCAGGAGTTTTTGTAGGTACTTTTGTTCAATTAGATAATAGTAGGAAATGACCAACATACCCACCAATAAAAACCAAGTCATCAAATAGCGATGTAAAATTGGGGTTTCACGTGCGACAATAAAAGGGGTATAGAAGAGAAGTGGAATAAAAACAAGCACCAATAATTGCCCTTGTTTCCAATTGATTGGCATTTTATTTTTTAGCATTTTAAATAAAAAGAAAAATCCTGTTAGCCAGAGAATTACCCGCCCATTATCTAACATCCGCCAACCAACTATACAACAATTCCAGATAAAACGCTTGGGTCCAACATAGCCATAATCAGCTGCCCAAGTGGAGCTATAATTGAAAAAGGTAAAACCTGTTCGGTCATAGTGGAAAACATACCAAAGACTAATCCAAATGATGGCGGGCAAATATGGCAACGGACGCAGAAAAAGACGTTTTCCCCAAGCTGCCCAAGTGAGGTCATCTTGCTTTTTTTCCATCAACCAAAAAACACCATCACAAGCAATCAATAAACACATCATCAAAATACCTCGAATACTGATGCCTACCATAAAAAAACAAGCAATAAATAGTAACCAGCGTTTTCGATAGACCAAACCATTGGCGGCTAGTAAAAAGAAAAAGACCAAGGAAATATCGAAAGCTCCTAAAGCACTTTGGGCAAGTATGGCAGGCTCCAAGAATAACAATAGCATTCCATAAGGTCGCCATTCCGGTTTTACAAAGTAACGAAGGAGATAATAATAGGCAATGCCCATTCCTACCATAAAAGGGAAAATAGCCCAATGACTTACCAGCAACGACCTCCCAAACAATTTCCAAACCCCAGCCATGTACACTCCAAAAAAGGGAGGATGACCAGTATCCCACTGGTTAGGCAAAATGAGATCTGAAAAGTTAGTTTCAAAGTAGTAGGAGGATATTTTTGAAACTAATAAAACGTTATCCCAAAAAAAAGGGATATGAGTCGTTAAAAAGGTGAGGATAGCATAAAACAATATCACCAGCAAGCAGTAGATTCTATCTTGTTGTGTCACTTTCATCGCCGACAAGTTAAGTAAATAAATTACATCTGACAATATCTGTCAACAGATTGAAGTATATTCGTCTAATCAATCAGGTCTCCACTTGCTCATTTCAATACACCATCATGTATCCAATTAGACTGATTTGTTCCGTTTTATTCATCAGTACTTGTTTTCAACTAACAATGAGTGCGCAATCTTGTGAATGGTCGGCTGTTGATGGTTCTTTCTATAAAGATTGGGTATATGGCATTGCGGATGGCGATAAAGGGAGTGTAGTCTTATCTGGATACTTCACTGAAAGTGGTACTTTTGGAACTTATTATGTGGAAGCAGCAGGAGAAACACAAGATTATTTTGTCGCCAACTATAGTAAAACAGGGCGACTCATCTGGGTGCGAACAGGTGGAGGGGCATTTAATGATGTGGCATATGATGTAGCAAGTGATCGCTGGGGAAATGTATATACCACAGGGAGTTTTATCGAACAAATGAGTATAGAGGATACTGTGCTATATGGAGAAAGTGAACAGGGAAATGCTTTTTTGGCTGCCTATGATTGGGAAGGAAATTTCCAGTATGCTCAACGATTAGGAAATAGTTACCAAGATGTAGGTTATGGTATTGCTTGTGGTAGAAATGATCGGATAAGCTGTACAGGATATGGAAGTAATTCTAACCAAGGGATGCATCAGTTATTCCTTAAACAATATAATTCCTCTGGGGAATTACTCTGGGAGCATTGGGCAGGAGAAGAGGCTTATAGTGAAGGGTGGAAAGTGGTCACCAATGCCCAAAATGAAGTTTTTCTAATGGGCATCACCACTAGCTCTATCACATTAGGGAACTGTTCTTTCGATACCGACCTATCTACACCACAACTATTTGTCGCCAAGTTTTCAGAAAATGGAGACTGCCTTTGGATCAATCATATTGCTCAAACATCTCTCGACAGAAGTGGAGATTTAGAGATAGATACTGAAGGAAATATTTTGCTTACTGGACACTATACGAGTGACAACAACTTTGGTTATTTCAAACTGAAAGCGACTGATCAACGAGATGCCTTTATCGTAAAATTAAATCCAGATGGGACTTTTATATGGGTAAAACGAGGAAGTGGTCGAGGCTTTGCTGAAGGATTAGGCCTTAGTATCGATCAAGAAAATAATATTTTTGTAGCGGGTTATTTTGAACAAACAATGTTATTGGATTTGAATCCTTTTCAATCAGAAGGATGGGACGATATGTTTATCGCTAAGTATAACGCAACAGGAGGATGTGAATGGCTGGAGCATATTGGTGGCAAAGGACATGAAAGAGCGCAAGGAATACATGTAAACCAAGATGGTGATATCTATTTAACAGGAGCTATTGGACAAGAAGTTGAATTTTATGGTTGTGCGATTTCTAGTAATGATTGTGGCGAATTTAAATGGCTAAATTGTGAGGATATTTTTTTGGTAAAACTCAATGATAACACACGAAGTATTTATCAAAAGAAGCCAAATGAAACACGGCTCATCTCTTCAAGTTTTGAATCGACAAGCCGTGCATTATTGGTGCAGTTTTATCAGGCGGAAGGCAGCACTATTGACCTTCAAGTGGTAGATGTCGCTGGGCGAATCATCTTTAACCGCCAATTGGATGCTGCCTATCAATCGGAAATTAATTTACAAATTCCCTTGCCTTATTTTGCAACTGGCATCTACTTTATCACCCTTTCAGTAGATGGTAGAATGGTAGACAGTAAAAAAGCATTTTTATGACTACCCTTCATTTCATTCATTAACTCTCACGAGTCGAAAACATCATATCGACCATGGCAGCAGACTCACGCGCCATCTTCTGATTATAGTCACTTGCCATTTGTTTGTAGTTGACCAAATCAACAATCGTTCCGACCAAACAAAGTCCACCCGTAAACAAATACAAGATGCCCATACCAATTTGTCCTGTCATAAAACGCTGCACACCTGCTACTATAAAAAAGCCTAACAAAGTGCCGAATAATACGTGTTGCGGATCACGACGACGAGAACGGTAAATATGTGCAAATGATTTCAATTCTTCTTCATCCATCCCACTAGTAGTATGTGAAATATACATTGCTTCGTCTCCTTCTAATTCAGGTAATAACTTGATAATTTCTTTCATGATTTATTCTAATTTTGTAATGATGTATTGTTATGGTTGAATCTTAGTAAAGATGAAAAAATAAATTGATCAAATATTGCTAGGCTATTTGTTGACAAGACAAGGCGAAAAACGTAGGCATAGCAGTGGGCTTCTGGCGAGGCTTTTCAACGAAGTATTGTTAGCAAAGAGACAGCTAGATTGGTCAATTTATTCTTTCTTCTTTACTTATAAGTATCTTCCGTTATATTAATGACAGGCAATAAAAGTAAGTTCCCAATTCGGCCGATTATGATCAACAATGCGGGGATTCCCAACCAATGCATCTCCCAAGACGTTTGAATATCACCTTCAAATAAAAAAGCAATCGAACGCCCCAAACCACAACCCCAACAATTTTCCCATCCCAACTGACTAAAAATACACAGGGTAAAATCTTGGTCAACTGTTGGACGAATCCAAGCCAAAACAGATAAAGCGACTATCCAGAACAATAATTCCCGATTTCTGGAGCTTATGTATTGGATGACTTTTTTCAATTACCTATATTTTTGCCTAATTTTACGGTCTAAATTCAAAAGTAAAATGACTTCTAAATTTATATTCACTATATCTGTCGTCAGCACCTTTCTATTTCTTACACTTTGTCAACCGATTTTTGCACAAAATGATGACAAAGGCTACAAAATAGACGTACAGATCAAAGGAGCAAAAGACACTGTTTGTTACCTCGCCTACCACTACGGCAAAAAAATCCTAGTCCAAGATACCTTTAATATAGATTCAAAAGGAAAAGCCATTTTTGAAGGGGATGAACCCTTACAAGGAGGCATCTATATTGTCATTGTACCAGGAAATGGCTTTTTCGAATTTCTTGCCAATGGTAAAGAAAACAATTTCAGTCTTTCGACCGACACGACCAATTATATTATGAATATGAAGGTCAAAGGTTCGAAAGAAAACAAATGGTTCAACGACTACCAACGCTTTTTAAAACCTCGCCAAGATAGCCTTCGACAATGGAGCAAATTGAAACAAACTGTTGAAGCAGAAGATTCACTAATCCTACTTGATCAACAATCAGACAGTTTGAACCAAGCAATTAGCGATTTTCGTGTCAATGCGATCAAGGAACAAAAAGGCAGCTATTATGCCAAACTTTTTACGACCATGCGCGAGCCTAAAGTGCCTGATTCGTTGCAACAAGCCAGCAAGCAACAAGCGCGTTTTAAATACTTCAAAAAGCACTTTTGGGATGATGTAGATTTTACCGATGAGCGATTTATTCGCACCCCCATTTTACAAAATAAAATAGATGTTTTTCTAGATAAACTTCATATTCAAGTACCTGACTCGCTCAATAAAGCAGCCGATTTTGTGATTGCCAAAACCAAAGACAACGACAAAGTTTTTCAGTATGTACTTACTGTAATTACCAGCAAATACGAGCAATCAAAAATAATGGGACACGATGCCATTTTTGTGCATCTAGCCGATAAATACTACCTCACTGGTAAAGCTGATTGGATGGAAGAAAAGTCGTTGAATAAGATTAGAGATCGAGTATTGCGACTCAAACCGAATTTGATTGGAAAGAAAGCTCCTGAAATTATACTCCCAGACTCGACAGGTAAGAAACAATCACTTCATGCGATGGATGCCGAATTTTCCGTTGTTTATTTCTGGAGTTATTCCTGTGGACATTGCAAAAAAAGCCTACCTGGTTATAAGAAAATCTATGAGACCTATAAAGATCAAGGAGTTGATTTCTATGCTGTGTGTACAAAACCTGAGCGCGATAAGTGGCTTAGCTATATCGACAAACAAAAACTAGGCTGGGAGCTAAATGTCTATGATCCTGATGGTCGCTCTCCTTACCGAATGCTATACGATATACATAGCACTCCCACAGTTTATCTCTTGGATAAGGACAAGAAGATTCTCGCTAAACGAGTGGGTCCCGAACAGCTAGAAAATATTTTGACATTTTATATGAAGGAGAAGAAATAGTTGGGCGTGCCCTTTTTTCCTCGCCCGTTCATGCGTCTTCGCATGAACTTCAGGCGAGGAAAAAAGGTCGGGCTTTTCGTTTGTAGTTGCTTCACATCCGCTGGTTCAGCATAGTCCTAGCAGTGTCTTCCGCTGTCAGCCCTGCTAGTCCTTGCTTCACAAAGCGGCTGTTTTAGCAAGCTACCACTACAATCCCTCACGCGAAAAACGTGCGACGTGCGACGATTAACGTGCGACGAAATTACTTTTACCCTTCATTATACATCGTATATTTTGCAATGAATCGCTTTTACAAATGTATAACGCGAAAAACGATGAAACGATTTACGTCCGACGGTTAAACGTGAATCGTTTAACCGTGAATCGTTCAACCGTTTAACCGTGAATCGTTCAACCGTTTAACCGTGAATCGTTCAACCGT
>JAHDHP010000423.1 GCA_020631245.1 Bacteroidota bacterium
GTTCTTTGGCTTCTTTAGAAATAACAGCTCCTAGATTATCACCTGGTACGATTTTACGCGCTTCTAAGCAAAGACGATCAACAATATGATCAATAGCTCCGACACCTACCATTGCAGCAGCAGCCATACAACGCTGACCTGCACAACCCGACATAGAAGCAGCCACATTAGAAGCAGTCATTTCTTCGTGGGCGTCTGGTAGCACAATAAGATGGTTTTTAGCCCCTCCTAAGGCGACACATCGCTTGAGAGTAGATGTAGCACGTTTGTAAACAATCTTGGCTACTTTGGTTGAACCCACAAAAGAAACAGCTTCAATACCAGGATGATCGCATATGGCTTCTACGATTTCTTTCCCTCCATTTACTACATTAAATACACCATCTGGCAAACCTGCTTCTTTGAGCATCTCTGCCATACGAATGGCACTGAGTGGCACTACTTCCGATGGTTTGAGAATAACACAATTTCCGAGTGCAATGGCATTCGGCACGCTCCAATGTGGCACCATATGTGGGAAGTTGAATGGAGAGATACACGCAACTACTCCAAGTGGAGCAAATTCGGTGCGGCATTCTACGCCCTTGCTTACTTCCATAATTTCACCTGGAATAATTTGTGGAAGCGAACAAGTAAATTCTGTTAACTCTACACTTTTCTTTACTTCTGCCAATGCTTCACCGAAGGTTTTTCCATTTTCTTCATGTACCAATTGGGCTAGTTCGTCTAAATTTGCTACTACTAGCTCTCGGTAGCGATAAAAGATTTGTACTCGTTCTTTGATGGGCATATTTGACCAAGCAGGAAAGGCTGCTTGAGCCGCTTTTACGGCTTCATCCAACTCCTTGGCTCCTGACATAGGAAGAGTTGATAATCGAGAGCCATCTAGTGGACACAATACATCGATTCTTGCTTGCCCATTGGCTACGGCTTGTCCCGCAATGTAATTTTTTACTTCGGGATATTTTAAGGTAAGTTCTGCCATTGTTGACTATTTTTTTTGATTTTATATGTTTGATTTTTTTTGCTGCAATTGTAGTGCCCAAGTTTCATAGGACGATGCCCTATGTTAATGTATATGTCCTTTCAAAAGGTACAAAAAAGTATTATTATTGGGAGCCTTATTAAATGCTTTTTTGTTGTGTAGTAGAAAAATAGTATTTTAACACTCAAAAAACTAGGTTTTTTAGCAAAAAATTTTCATACATCTTGGATAAAGAACATAATATATTAGATACACCTATTGAGTATTTGAAGGGGGTTGGGCCTAAACGTGGGGAAATATTGCGGAAGGAGTTGGCTATTTTTACTTTTGGTGATTTGTTGGAATATTTTCCTTTTCGGTATGTAGATAAAACGAAGTTATATAAAATTAGAGATTTAAACTCAGATACGCAAAATGTACAGTTAAAAGGCGTCATTAAACATGTTCAAATTGTTGGTGAGGGTTTTAAAAAGCGAATGACTGCCCTTTTTAGTGATGACACAGGTACGATTGAATTGGTGTGGTTTAAGGGGATTTCGTACCAACAATCGTACTTGAAAGTCGGACAGGAATATTTAGTGTTTGGAAAGCCTACCTTGTTTCGCAATCGCTTCAATTTGTCACATCCACAAATGGAGTTGGTGAATAAGGAGCAAGACTTGAGTTTAGATGGTCGTTTTGAACCTGTCTATCCCTCTACAGAAAAATTGAAGGCGCGCGGCTTGGATAGTCGCGGTATTAATCGTTTAGTAAAATCATTGTTTGACCGTTTTGATCCTGAAAAGGAAATTCCTGAAAATATACCTGCCTCTATACGCCAAGAATATCAATTGACGGGTCGAGCTAGTGCCTATAAAAATGTACACTTACCTGAGTCAGATACTTTATTAGTGCGTGCGCGCCAACGATTGAAATTTGAGGAGTTGTTTATGTTACAGATGGATTTGTATTTGATGAAAATGAATCGGCAGCGCAAATTTAAGGGGTATATCTTTCCACAGTTAGGACAGTATTTTAATACCTTTTTTCATGAGAAATTGCCTTTTGAACTAACAGGGGCGCAAAAACGAGTCTTGAAGGAGATTCGGAGAGATACATTGACGGAAACACAAATGAATCGCTTGTTGCAGGGAGATGTAGGAAGTGGAAAAACAATTGTGGGTTTGATGACGATGCTAATAGCAATTGACAATGGATTTCAAGCTTGTTTGATGGCTCCTACTGAGATATTGGCACAACAACATTACCATAGTATTTCGAAAATGGTGGATGGGTTGGATATAGATGTAGAGTTGTTGACGGGATCGGTGAAGGGTCGAGCGCGTCGAAATATTTTGGAGAAATTGCTATTGGGGATGAATCATATTTTGGTAGGGACTCATGCTTTGATTGAGGATGCGGTTGCTTTTCAAAATTTGGGAATGGTGATTATTGATGAGCAACACCGATTTGGAGTGGCACAACGTGCGCGTTTGTGGACGAAGAATGACCAGCCTCCTCATATCTTGGTAATGACGGCCACTCCTATTCCGCGTACCTTGGCGATGACGGTTTATGGTGACTTAGACGTGTCGGTCATTGATGAATTACCTCCTGGTCGTAAGCCCATCGAAACACATCACTTTAAAGAAACCAAGCGTTTGCGTGTATTCGAATTGATGCGTAAAGAGATTGCTAAAGGGCGACAAATATATGTAGTGTATCCTTTGATCAATGAGTCGGAACACTTCAAGTATAAGGACTTGATGGAAGGTTATAACAGTATTCAGCGAGTTTTTCCGCAGCCTGAATTTCAGATTAGTGTGGTACATGGACAGATGAGTACCATTGATAAAGATTTTGAAATGGATCGTTTTAAGCGAGGAGAAACACAAATTTTAGTGGCAACGACTGTTATTGAAGTAGGAGTAGATGTGCCCAATGCATCTATGATGATTATTGAAAGTGCAGAGCGTTTTGGTTTGGCTCAATTGCATCAACTTAGAGGGCGTGTTGGGCGAGGAAGTGAGCAATCTTATTGTGTCTTGATGACAGATAATAAACTCACCAAAGAAGGAAAAATCCGTATGGAAACAATGGTCGCTACTACTGATGGGTTTAAAA
>JAHDHP010000048.1 GCA_020631245.1 Bacteroidota bacterium
AGTAGTAAAAAGAGCCCCGGGACTACAAAAATCAAACACTTACTAACCCTAAGTATTTTTAAGACCTTGACTAGTGGTAGTCGTTTAATGACGGGAGAAAAAAATGTGGAATAACGATGCGACGATGTAACAATTGACATTACTATATTATCAACCAGAGGTTGTATGTTGTCAAATAAGCTTTTGATTGGGTGTAGGGTGCAGACCTATGTGTCTGCCCTTTTCGAATATTGGGCGAACACATAGGTTCGCCCCTACAGTCAATCAAATGGGAGCACGCCAAAAAGAAGAAGAAAAAAAACATGAATAGGAAATATTGGACATCGTGGATATTTTTGATGCTAATTAGCTGGTCGAGTTGGGCGGCTGAACAGTATCGTATTGAAATCGATTTGCAGCATCCTAAAGATGGGATGGTGGAGGTGGTGATTTATCCTCCTAAGGTGGCGGATGAGTTTGCGACTTTTATTATTCCTATTACGGCTTATGGGGGAAGTGGAGAAACGAAGTTGGAGCATTGGATTAGTGATTTTCGAGTGTTGGATAAAAAAGGGCAGTTGATTCCGCATCAGTACGTGAGTAATAATGGGATTGCGATAAAGTATGCTCCTCATATTCATGAGATACGCTATTGGGTGAAGGATGCGAGTCGATTGGCGCAGGTGTATCAGTCTCATGTGGCTAATATTCGACCTGGGAGAAGTTATATTTTGAATCATCATGGTTTTTATGGTTTTTTGATGCAGTATGCGCAGTATCCGTATGAATTGGTGGTGCATAAACCGAAGGGGTTTCATGGAGCAACGGCTCTCGACTTGGAGACATTGAATGATAGTACTGATTATGCTTTTACTGAAGATTATTTCGACTTAATTGAGAAGCCAATTTTATATGCAAAGCCTGATACCACTTCCTTTAAAATTGGGCATACCCATATTCATATTTCGGTGTATTCCGAATCGGGCAAGGTGTCGGCTTTGCAGATGGATTATACCTTACGTCCTTTGTTAAAGGCACTAGACAAGGTGATGCCTCTGATTCCTGTGGAGCGATATGATTTTGTGATGTATTTTACCAAGCGCAATCAGTATCCGATTGGCAATGGACAGTATGGTGGATTGATGTGTTCGTCCTCGTCTTTTTATATTTTGCCCGAATTGTATGATGCGCGTAAATTCAAAAAATTGGTGCAACGCATTGCTGCTCATGAGTTTTTACATTTGTTGACGCCTTATTGGTTGCATAGTGAACGTACACAGCATATTGGTTTTTCGACCTTGCAAATGTCGGAGCATTTGTGGTTGTATGAAGGAGTAACGGAGTATTTGAGTTTGTTGACGATGGTGCAATATGGCTTTTTGACAGAGGCTGAGTTTTATGAGGAAATTAGTGAAAAGATAGAGGCTTCTACGAAATATCCACGTATGTCTTTGACGCAAACGAGTGCCCATATTTTTCAAAGGAAGAATCAGGAAAATTACCAAAACATTTATTATCGAGGTATGTTGACGGCTTTGTTATTGGATATTCACCTGATGGAGGAGGGCATGAAAAACCCTGAAAAGCCAATTAAGAGTTTGTTGGATTTGATGGAGAGTTTGTTGGGTAAATATAAGCCTAATCGCCCTTTTGAGGATGAAAAGTTATTCGAGGAAATTTATACACTTACCTCCCCTACTACGCGCTCTTTTTTTGAGAAATATGTGATTGGCAAACAAGACTTACCCTACTCGAAGTATTTTGCAAAAGTGGGCTTGGAATATATTGAACGCTTGGAAACGGATTATGGTAGTTTTGGTAAGTTTTTGATTGCGCCTGATTATAAGGAAAAGACCTTTGTTTTTTATAATGTACAGCGTAATAGTTTGGGGGTAAAAAAGGGTGATGAGCTACTGGAAATTAATGGGGAGAAGCTGATAATGAAGGATTTTAATGAACGACGTTTATTGTTGATTCAACCTGCTTTGAATCGCCCTGTGAATGCTTTGGTGAAACGGAATGGGAAGGAGGTATTATTGGAAGGTTTACCTGATGCAGTGGAACATATTGATTTGCATGCCTTGCGATTGATGGAAGAAGGTGTTGGTGAGGAATTGCGGGGGAAGTGGATGGGGATGAGGCAACAGGAGTCAGGTTTCAGGGATCAGAAATAGAAAAGATATTGTATGTTAGTCTGAACTTAGTCTTTAAGAAAAACCCACAGTCCCCTCCAGTGGGGGGGACTGTGGGCTACGTTTTTTAATAGACAGTGAGCAAGCAAAAGGCATTGCCGATTCAAGAGGGCAAGCACTAGACGTTGCGTGCAACGTCTCTACTATACCATTTCGGCAGGTGCCCACGATGCTTGTCGCCACTCTGCTTCTTTGTATACAAATACTTTGGTACCATTTTTAACCGCATTGAAGAGCTTTGGTGCATCTTCGTGCTTGAGACGTACACAGCCATGTGAACGAGGTGTTCCATCGACGATGAGTCCCCACTCTTCTCTTTTGTAAATATCAGATGCTGGCTCACAGTATTCGGTAAGTCCTTCATCACAAAGTGTTTTACGACTTGGATTGGCATTGTTTGAATGGAAGCCCATACCTCGCTGGTGTTTGAATAATGCGAAGTATAGAAGTCCCCAACGTCCTAATTTTACTACTGGATTTGGGCGTTTATAGATACGTAAATCAGGATCGTCGATAACCTCTTCTGTTACAGGTCCTGCTGATACTAAAAACTCTAGTGTTTCTCTAGCAGGGTCTTCAAAAATCACGCGTACTTTTTGTGGTTGGAATAGGTTTACATGTACCTCTACTCCTTTTAGGTTAGGATTAAGTTTGGGTGTGTCATCAACTGGTGTACCTGTAGAATCGTCATCACCAGGTCCTTTAAAATCACGCAAAGCGATACGATAACCTTTTGAGTAGTAACGACTAGCAGGTTTAAACTCTTCGATGCGACAAGTTTCGTCTGTACAAACCCCTTCTCGCTTTAATTTACTTAAACGTTGGCCTGCTTGATAGTTGGTCGCATACCATAAATTGCCTCCACGTTCTGGTATCCAAATGTATTCTTCCTCTCCAGCAGCTGGAGTTTCTTCCACTGTTGTATCTGTAACAGGTACTTCTTCTGGTGGTTCGGGATCATCACTTGGGTCAGTGTCTAGTGGCTCTGATGGGGCTGATGTAGTTTGAATAGAATCAGCAGGGGCATCACTTTTGGGTTGTGGCTTTATTTGTTCAATTCCAGCACGTAAGCTGGCAGCATTGGAAGGGCCTTTTCCTCCTCCACCTCTTACCATTCCTAAAATTAGATCGATATAGTGCTTTAGAACTTCTCCAAAGCCTACTTCGGTAATCACTTGATTATTTTCTTCTAAGCCTTCGGGTTTTCCACGCATTGAATTTAGCGTACTCATAGTTTATGTTCGGTTAGCAATGAAATATAAAATATACTTATGGGTATTTTGATATAATTTACCAAAAGTAACAAAAAGCTTATTACATTACAAACAGCATTAAGATTTAATGAAGTTTCATGTATTTTTTTGAAATAAGTGTCTTTCTTGATCTTATTTAAATCGATGTAAATCGCCACTTTCAAAACCCCATTCTGGTGTTTGCATTAACCCAGTACGTTTCACCTCTTCTAGGCTATACCAGGGACTCAAACTTTCATTACTAGGATTGCGTAAAATGTGCATTTCTTGGGCGGGCATATAACTTTGTGCCAGTAAAAACATCTTCTCTCCTGAAGTTGGGTGTTCTGCTACATCCATCACCATCACCGCATGTCCTGGGAAACCTCCTTGAATAAACACATCTCCACTTTGTAAGTCTTCAATGGGTTTGCTTGGCAATTCTTTATCCAATGAGGCGGTACCCGCAAACTGATAGACTTTGATAAGGTATTTTTTAAAGCTTGGGTAAGTATCAGTTGCTTTTGCTTTGCTTACCCACGATACTTTATTCCCGTTGATGACGGGGCGTTTGCCTGCTTTCCAGTCTCCATAGCGAGCGGGGTGTCCACTTGTAAATTTAAAACTAATCGCTTCTTTTTTACCTGCTTGCCATAGGTACTCTGCTCGTAGACGCATCGTGGCATCGGCACACTGTTGAAGATCGCTTTTTCCTACATCCATATTGATGACTGCGTGGTGTGCGCCTTGATAGCCTTTCTTTGCACCATTGTAGAGTAGTACATCGGGGTTGCCTGCTTTGAGAGGGAGGTGGCGTAGCCATTCGGCAAATGACCCTGTTGTTGCTTGAGTGCGCTGGTATCCGAATGGGGTTCCGATGCGGTTGACTAGCATATCGGCTTGGTTGTAATTATCTAACCAGGGAAAGGTGTACTTTTTTTGGGTGGGAGGATTGTCAGTGGATGAATCGCCTGAACTAACTCCCCTCCTCGGAGGGGCTGGGGGTGGGTTATTTTCGTGCGAAGTGCGAGGTGCGAGGTGCGACGAATCTTCTGACGGATTATTGTCCGAGGTGCGAGGTGAAGAATTGTGCGAGGTGCGACGTGCGAGGTGCGATGAATCTTCTGACGGATTATTGTGTGAAGAGGATTGAGGGACTGAGGGATTGAGGTGCTCAGGGTTGGAGGGTGTTTGACAGGCAAAAAGGGGAAGGAGGAGGATAAAAATGAGTTGTTTCATGGTAATTGTGTTTTGAATCTTTAATAGATACCATGAGAACGTTATAAGTTTGGAGTTTGGTTCACTTTGAAGTTATTTAACCACAGATTTCACAAATTAACACAGATTAGGAATGAGGAAAATGGAGTACCTATAAGTTCAGGACACCCACAAGGGATGTCCTTACACGTGAGGGATAGAAACGGTAGCTTGGTGAACTAGCTGCCTAGTGAAGCTTCGCCTAGCAGGGCTGACAGCGGAAGACACTGCTAGGTGTTAGCTGAACAGGCTGGTAGAAGCCAACTACAAGTGGATAGCCCGACCCCATTTTTGCCAATCGCAACCTGTCAGCTTGGTAAAACCTAACAGCTTGATTGGCAAAAATGGGGGCACGCCCAACATTTAATTAAAAATAACCCGTTTGGCGTACCATGTCAATAACACTGATCGAGCGGCCATAAACAAGATCAAGCCCAACCAAAGGGCATGTAAACCGATGTAGGGATAGAGAAGGTAATAACAAGGAAAATAAAAGGCAAAGGTGGCAATAGCGGTGGTATTTCGCATTATTTTGGTTTCTGTCGCTCCTCCATAAATACCGTCCCAAATGAAGGCGGCAGCACCGAAAAGGGGAATAATTATCAACCATATTAGGTAAGGTTTGCCTGCTGTTATAACACTGAGATCGTCTGTAAAAAAACCAATGAGGTGTTGGGCAAAAATGGCGTAAATGATAGTATAACACAAACCGAAACCTAATCCCCAATAGAAGCTGTAAGCGATACTTGTTTTGAGTTTGGAGGTATCATTGGCTCCTTTAAAACGCCCTGTAAGGCTTTCGGCAGCATAGGCAAACCCATCGACACCGTAGGACATGATGTAGAAATATTGTAGTAAAATGGAGTTGGCATTGAGTATAAATTCGCCTTCTTTATTGAGTTGAATGGTAAAGAAGGAAAAGACGGCTATAAAGCAGGTAGTGCGTAGAAAAATGTCACTATTGACGGTAAAGAATCGTTGTACTTTTGTCCATTGGAAAGCTAGTTTCCGATCAAAATCATCCCAGTAAACACCGTATTCCTTCCATAATAAAAAGAGGGCTAAACACAATCCTGAATATTGGGCGATGAGGGTTCCTAGTGCGACTCCATCGGAAGTCATGCCAAGTGAGTAAACAAAGAAGAAATTGAGAACGACATTGACTACATTGATGAGGATGGTAATGAACATGGGGAAACGTGCATTTTGCATGCCTAGAAACCATCCATTGAGGGCATATAAACAGACGGTAGCTGGTGCTGCCCAAATACGAATAAAGAAGTATTCTTGTGCCCAGTTCATGACATCGGGAGCTGAATCATCCATGAGTGCGAAGCCTAGATAGGCAATGGGTTGTTGAAGGAATAACACCACCACTGCTAAACCTAATGCGACAATTAAGGCTTGGCTAAGGATGGTAATGGCTTCTTTTTGATCATCTTTTCCATATGCCTGTGCAGTCATTCCTGTTGTACCCATGCGTAGGAAGCCTAAACTCCAATAGACAATATTAAAAATTACACCCGCTAATACTACGGCTGATAAATAACCCGTATCTTCTAAATGTCCCATCAAATAGGTGTCAACAATGGATAACAGGGGTACTGTGATGTTCGAAATGATATTCGGTATGGCTAAACGAAGGATTGTTTTGTTCAATGATACTTTTTATGTCGTGAAGGCGCAAATTTATGTTATTTATAGCCATTATTTCTTTAAATTTTTGTTTTTTTGCATTTCGAACTTTTTATGATCTTTTGATTATCAATAGATCAGGTTTCCATCCCACATTTTTTCTTTTGAGGTTAATTTGATTTTAATTTTTTCATAGTTATAGGTGACTCTTATTCGGTTAGCTTAAGAGGTAAACTACTGAAAACTATGAAGCAAAAAACTAATCTTTTATGCGAAGTACCCTAATTATTATTTTTCTAGCCCTTTCTTCACAACTTTTATGGGCACAAAACACCACTATTGATTTAGCAGCCATCCAACAGGGATGTGAAATTAAATTGAATGAAAGTGTTTTTAAAGTCAGTAATGACTCTGTAGAGATCAAGACTTATTTCCAATATCCACAATCTAAAATCTGGAACTTACCAGATCATGTGGTGATGGATGAATTTTTATTGATCAACTCTTCTGTTCCACAAACCGTGCAAGTATCTACGCGCAAGTTGGGCGTATTGTTAAAAAGCCAGACGATTGAGTTAAACGGCCCTACCAAAATTTGGTTTGGTAACACTAGCGATTTACGACAACCTTATGCTCGTAAATTGAGTAAACAAGCTTTTAGCCGTTGGGAAATTGAAGTGACAGGAATTGATGTCAGTAAAACTGAAATGAGATTAGGAGGTGTTCTTTCTACTTCTGGAAATTTAATTTCGGATCAAAATGTGCTTATTTGTGAAAAAAATGTTTCTTTTGCAGGTGTAAAAAGTACTAATGGTGGACAAAATACGGTGGTGAATGCTCCAACAACACGACCAACAACACGGCCTACTACTCGACCAAGTACTTCTATTATTGAAACCGAAACACCAAAAGACGAAACAAACATGGAAAGTAAGCAATACGAATTAGTTAATATTGAAACCAATTTTGGCGACATCCTTATTTGGTTGTATGACGAAACACCTTTGCATAAGGCTAACTTCTTAAAATTAACGAAAGATGGCTTTTATGATGGTCTCATTTTTCACCGCGTTATTAATGACTTTATGATTCAAGGAGGAGACCCTCAAGGGACTGGAATGGGTGGACCTGGTTATAATGTTGATGCGGAGTTTGTTCCTGAATTGACACATATTCAAGGGGCTGTGGCTGCAGCAAGAAAGGGAGATATGGTAAACCCTAAACGTCAATCTAGTGGCTCGCAGTTTTATATTGTTGAGAACCCCAAAGGTACTCACTTCTTGGATAAGCAGTATACAGTATTTGGTCAAACGATCAAAGGTCTTGACGTAGTGGAGGCTATTGGATCTACTCCTAAAGATGCAAGGGATAGACCTTTGAACCCTGTAAAGATGACGAAGGTGAGTATTGTAAAGTACGATGCGGAAACAATTAAGTCGGAGTTTGGTTTTGAGATTCCAAATCAGGACTAACTACTAAAGCGATCTAATTTAAAAGCAAAAGGGCTATATCAGTTATTGATATAGCCCTTTTTTTATACCACATCTCCCAAGCCCCATTTCTGCTTTACGAATCGTTTTTTAAAACCTACAAGAGCATTCAAATTTCGCATTCGCTCATTCCCAATAAAATAATCGGTATGAATGTACTGCATGTTTGGAAGTTCGTTTTTTAGATGTAAATACATGGTTGCCTTTAACCACTTTCCCAATCCTTTTCGACGATAATCCCGAATTGTTCCTGTCATGTATTGTTTAATAATGATTGGTTCTTTTGTTTTATAGCATACAAAACTATAACCAATTGCCTCCCCTACTTCATTGCGTAATAACAATCCACAATAAGTATCTCCTCTCTCCTTATCTAGCTTCCAATAATCCATTAATTTTTCAGCAGTTACATCATAAGGTTCTATTTTATTATCTCCCATCATATCATTCAACAGAATCGTATGGATCTCCGCTATATCATTCGCCAATTCCTCATCAGATTCATGTATAAAATCATAAGAAAAACCAGTAGGCAAATCAGTTGCCCACGTATTCAATAAGTCCCAATCAATATTGGCGACCTCTAATTGTGCCATTTCATGAGCATTCAACTTATTCAGTCCAGATTCACTAGCTACTTGATCCAGAAACTCATCTTTACTATCAAATAAGGCTTTGGGACGTAGGTTCTTCCATTTGTTGATCTGTTTAGAGAACAATTTAAGCAGGCGATCATTTTCAAAAGTACGATCATGCTCAATACCCCAAAAGACAATCTTCTCCCATATATTCAACCAATAAAATGCCACTAAATCATCTTCTTGGTGTACCAAATAAAACTCAAATGGTTCTTTGGCTTCAAAACGCCCTTTCAGCCACTTTTTCCACTCGTTTGCTCCTAGATAATCAAGATTGCGTTGTTTCCTATGTCTTTCAAGAAGTGGTTTTAGAGATGGCCAATAAGTAGTAATAGCCGCCTCATATTCTATCTGTTTAATACTATACATCGTTTACTTTCTTTTGGGTTTCAAGATAATCAGGTACTAGTTTTTCCTCCAGCAAATCCCACTTCACCAGCATCATTTCATAAGCAAATTTACCTTCTACCGACGAAATCACTCGCTCCAATTGTTCATTCACAAAATGTAATCCAACACTATCATCACAAGCATAACCACTTTTCATTTTCCCCGTCTGGATCAACTCTCGAAAAATAGCTTGTCGTTCCCCTTCCCCATCAAAATGTGGGCAAGCACTCCCCTCCAAAATCCCCATGCACTCCATTGGGCTATAAGTACCAGGAATAGAGTCGGTCAACCCCTGTTCAAACCAGCAAATCATACCCGCACTTATACCTGCCAAAATGGTCCCATTTTCGTAAGCTTTACGAATCATTTTATCTAATCCCCATTCCCGCCACAAGGTCATCAAATTGCGCGTATTTCCTCCTCCAACATACAAGACATCTTGTTGCATCACAAAATCTTCTAATGGAGTAGAATGCCCATGAAATAAGGATAAATGACTAGGTGTACAAGGCTTGGTTTCGAAATGGGTATAAAACCGATTAATATAGTCTTTCGAATCGCCACTAGCAGTAGGAATAAAACAAATCTTAGGTTTATTGACCTTTGTTTGGTAGAGGATGTAATTATCTAACAGTGGGTTATCTGGCTCCATCGAAAAGCCTCCACCACCAAGTGCGATAATTTGTCGTTTTTTCATGTAATGACTGAATGATTGAATGGGCGTTACGCACCCAATTTTTAGCTATCTCTAATCTCCTTCGTCGCACTTCGCACCTCGTACAATTTTTCGTTCAATCGTTTCATCGTTAATCGTTAATCGTTCAACCGTTCCATCGTTCTTATCTTTTCTCTAAATACTTCGCAATTTCTACTTTTTCTTCACCCAACAATTTGCATAATAATAACATGGGGGAATCAGAAAAAACATGTGTAATACGAGCTTGATACACAATTCCACCATTCAACAAACCAACTGCAACCACTAACTTACCCACATCTTCTTTATCAAATTTAATACCTTGTGGAACGCGTGCCTCCATCATAGAAATCTCTACTAACTCAGTACTACTAGATGGAAAATCTAAATTACCACGTTCATTCAATACTGCCATAAATACTTGTTCTTGTAAACCCCTCGTATTCACCCCCAAATTCAATTTCATCGTTTCAGTTTCCCCTTTATACATATCATATACCACCTCACTATAATTTTCAGTCACAGTCTCCTTAATCATATCTACCGTTTGAGGAGGAGCAGGAGCAATATTCGTATCTATTTTTTTAATAGGTCGAGTTGTTTGTCCACAGGCTTGAAGGGTAATAAGTAGACTGATGAATACAAAAAATAAAGTTCTCATGATTTTAAATTTTAGTAAAGATGAAAAAATAAATTGATCAAATATTGTTAGGCTATTTGTTGACAAGACAAGGCGAAAAACGTAGGCATAGCAGTGGGCTTCTGGCGAGGCTTTTCAACGAAGTATTGTTAGCAAAGAGACAGCTAGATTGGTCAATTTATTCTTTCCTCTTTACTTATAGTGTTCTGAATTAATGTTTTTATTAAGGGGTCAGGGTGCAGGTTTTGATAGAGACAAGGCATGCCTTGTCTGTACAGTCAGGCATAGTCCACAGAAGGATTTTTGACAAATTATCCAATCAATCCTTCAATCCCTCAACCACCCCAAATTCCTGGCATCACAATCTCCACGGCATTATCAAAAGGATCTCGAAAATAAAAGGAGTATAAGTTATCTCTCCAATGAATTTCTTGCTCAATAATAATGCCCTTTTCTGTTATATGTTTTTTCCAATCCTCGTAAGCATCTTCAGGAGTCTCGAAAGCAAAATGCAATTGTCCACTTCCGTAGTGAGGAGGAAGTTCTGTTTTTGTACTACTATCTTTGGGGTTAAAACAAAGTAAAACCGAACTTCCTGCTCTAAAAAACACATGCCTACCTTTTACATAACTGATAACGGGCAACCCTAGTATCTCTTGATAAAATTGCTTGCAAGTTTCCAAGTCCTCCATATACAAGCAAGTTTCTTTGATAAAGGTAATCGGTGGTGGCATAAAATAAGGCTTAAAGGGTTGTTGTAATTAGTTATCCACATATTAAGGGAGTCCGTTACAAAAATACACTAAAAATCACAAAAAAAATTTCCTTCTCAATAGTTCTCTTATCGTACAGACCTTCTCTCATTCCTAATAATTTTCGTATTTTTGTCCCACAAAAACCACATATCATGAGACAAATACGATTTAGAGAAGCACTACGTGAAGCGATGCAAGAGGAAATGAGACGCGATGATCGCGTATTTTTGATGGGAGAAGAAGTAGCTGCTTATAATGGAGCCTATAAGGTGAGTCAAGGCATGTTAGATGAATTTGGAGCTAAACGAGTTATTGACACTCCTATTTCGGAGCTTGGATTTGCAGGCGTAGGTGTTGGAGCAGCTATGAATGGTGTTCGCCCAATTATTGAATTTATGACTTGGAATTTTGCTGTTCTTGCATTCGACCAAATTGTAAACTCAGCAGCTAAGATGCTCAATATGTCGGGTGGGCAATTTCACTGCCCTATCGTATTTAGAGGGCCTACTGGTGCTGCTGGTCAATTAGCTGCACAACATTCCCAAACCTTCGAAAGTTGGATGTCGAATGTACCTGGCTTGAAAGTTATTTCGGTATCGAACCCTTACAATGCAAAAGGACTACTTAAATCGGCTATTCGCGATGAAGATCCAGTGTGTTTTATGGAATCGGAGGTAATGTATGGCGATATGGGAGAAGTTCCAGAAGAAGAGTACTTACTACCTATTGGGAAGGCACATATCAGTCGTGAAGGAAAGGATGTTACCATTGTGTCTTATAACAAATCCATGAAAATAGCCCTCGAAGCAGCGGAGGAACTGGCAAAAGAAGGGATTGATGCAGAGGTGATTGATCTGCTTACTATCCGACCAATGGATTATGCCACCCTTATCCAGTCTATTAAAAAGACTAATCGCATGGTGGTAGTTGAAGAAGCTTGGCCTTTTGCTTCTGTATCGACTGAAATCACTTATAATATGCAACGCTACGCTTTCGATTATTTAGATGCTCCCATTATCCGCATTACGGGTGCCGATACGTCGGTAAGTTACGCGCCTAATTTGGTCGCAGCCTTTATGCCTAGTGTGGAGAAGGTGGTGAAAGCAGTGAAAAAAGTGGCGTATACTGGTTAGCAGGAAATGAGTTTGTTCAAAATGACTTATATTCGTATTATCTTGTAATAGATAAAGAATAAAATATGGGCATTGAAAAACTTGACAATATTACTGTTACCGAATACTTTGAAATAGAGCAAAAAGTCGATCAAAAATATGAGTATCATAATGGTCAAATCTTTGCTTTAGCAGGAGGTTCATTAAATCATGGATGGATTTGTGGTAATATTTTTTTTGAGTTAGAATCAAAACTAAAGGCTAAGAATAAAAATTGCAGAACTGCCAATAGTGAGATAAAACTATTCATAGAGTCTGAAAATACATATCTATATCCTGATGCGATGGTTATTTGTGGGAAGGCAGAAATTCCAACAGAGCATAAGAACGCTATTTCAAATCCAACCATCATTATTGAAGTACTTTCACCTAGTACAGAAAGCTATGACCGAAGTAAAAAGTTTGCACTCTATCGACGTATACCAAGTTTAAAAGAATATATTCTGATAGATCAATATCAAGCACAAATCGACTTATTTAAAAAAGTAGGAGATTTGTGGCAGATTTCCTTCATTACTGGTTTAGAAAAAAAGATCACTTTAACTTCTTTAGATATCGAAATATCACTAAAAGATATTTACAATAATATAGAGTTAGTAACGGATAAAGAATAACTTCCGCATTTTGTGTGTGATATTTAGCCATATATTTCGTTGAAAAGCCTCGCCGATGCGCTGCATCGCCTACATTTTTCGCCTTATCTATGACTAAATCTCTTTCTCAAAGATGAGGAACGTATTTTTTAACCGTTACTTAGGTGAATAATCAAAATTGTACAAAAACACTTCTATGAAAGCTTATCTTTTAATCCTATTCCTTTTCTTCTTTCCTATCTTAGGATATGCACAAGTAGATAGTGTCGCAGTACAAAGTATTGAAGGCATTACTGACAAAATGTTAGAAATGATTTCGGGAGATATTGGGGAAGATCGCAATTGGGAGGAATACCGTAATTTGTTTTTACCAACTGCCCAAAAAATTGCTATAAATAAAGATGCTAAACAAAGACAGCAACAAGTTCAAGTAATGAACTTAGAAGAATTTGTGCGTTATATTGGACCATTGTATAAAAGAGATGGCTTTGAAGAAGTCGCTTTGGGTCTTGAGATTCAAGAATATAATGGGATGGCTACCGTCTTTCAAAGTTTTCATTGTAAAAACCTAAGAGGCACTTATGAACAAAGAGGAGTCAATAGTTATCAATTGGTCTATCAAGATGATAGATGGTGGATTGCTAATGTGATGTTTACGAATGAAACGAAAAAAGCACCACTTCCCAATAAGTATTTGTTTCCTGAGAACCAACGTCCGAAAGCAGAGCTAAAAAATAAGTTGCGTCCTCAAACAAAAGAAAGATAAACGGATAGCCCGACCCCTTTTTGGCCAATCGAAACCTGTCAGCTTGGCAAAACCTAACAGCTTGATTGGCAAAAAAGGGGGCACGTCCAAAAAAACTAAAAAAACCACCAAAAACTATTATTATTAGCAAATTTTTAGTATTTTTGCTAAACACAGAAGATATTTAACCAATAAAAAACTATGGCAAATAGTACTGTAACCTATAATGAGGATAATATTAGATCGCTGGATTGGCGGGAGCATATTCGCTTACGTCCAGGTATGTATATTGGAAAATTGGGAGATGGATCATCGCAGGATGATGGTATTTATATATTGATTAAGGAGATCGTGGATAACTGTATTGATGAATATGTGATGGGGCATGGGACGAAGGTGGATATTAAGATGAGTAATGCACGGGTGGAAATTCGAGATTATGGACGAGGAATTCCACTGGGGAAGGTGGTGGATTGTGTGTCGAAAATTAATACAGGAGGAAAGTATGACTCGAAGGCTTTTAAAAAATCGGTGGGATTGAATGGAGTTGGTACAAAAGCGGTGAATGCTTTATCGAATTATTTTCAGGTAACTTCGGTACGGGAAGGAAAGGCTAAAGTGGCAGAATTTAAACAGGGGGTTTTACTTAAAGATCACCGCCTCAAAAAAACAGACCAAGAAAACGGAACCTATATTGTGTTTGAACCTGATAGTTCTATTTTTAAGAACTATCATTTTATTCCCGAATATCTTGAAAACCAGATTTGGAATTATGCTTATTTGAATGCTGGATTAAGTATTTATTTGAATGGGCAGCGTTATTATTCCAAGAATGGATTGCTGGATTTATTGCGCCGAAAAACGGATGAGAATGAAGTGCGCTACCCTATTATCCACTTAAAGGGTGATGATATTGAGGTGGCGATTACGCATGGCGATCAATACGGAGAGGAGTATTACTCGTTTGTGAATGGGCAGTATACTCCACTTGGGGGTACTCATTTACAAGGATTTAAGGAGGCGATTGTTAAAACTGTTCGCGATCATTATGGTAAGAATTTCGATACCTCTGATATTCGTTCTGCCATTACTGCTGCTATTAGTGTACGAGTAGAAGAGCCTGTGTTTGAATCACAAACAAAAACCAAATTGGGTTCAATTACTGTTGGCCCAAAAGGTCCTAGTGTAAAAGCATTTATACTTGATTTTCTTCGAGAAGAACTCGATAACTATTTGCATAAAAACAAAGAGGCTAAAGAGGCACTTCTCAAACGGATTTTGCAGTCTGAACGGGAGCGCAAGGAACTGGCAGGTGTCAAAAAATTAGCCAAAAAGCGAGCGAAGAGTGCGAATTTGCATAATAAGAAATTGCGTGATTGTCGCTTACATTTTGATACGAGTAAGAAAGATATTCGTTTTGATACCACTATTTTTATTACAGAGGGTGACTCAGCTAGTGGGTCGATTACTAAAGCTAGAGATGTACAAACACAAGCAGTGTTTAGTTTGCGGGGTAAACCGCTCAATTGCTTTGGCTTGACTAAAAAAGTAGTGTATGAAAATGAAGAACTGAATTTATTACAACATGCTCTAAGTATTGAAGATGGGGTGGATGGCTTGCGTTATAATAAGATTGTGATTGCTACGGATGCAGATGTAGATGGCATGCATATTCGCTTGTTATTGATGACCTTCTTTTTGCATTTCTTCCCTGATGTAGTACGTAATGGACATGTCTTTATTCTTGATACTCCTCTTTTTAGAGTGCGTGATAAACAGCAAACCATTTACTGTTATTCGGAAGAGGAAAAGAAAAAAGCCATTAAGAAATTGCGTGGTAAACCAGAAATTACCCGTTTTAAAGGTTTAGGTGAAATTTCTCCTAAAGAATTTGGGCAATTTATTGGGGGTGATATGCGATTAGAGCCAGTTATCCTTAACAAGGATACGACGATTGCCAATTTGCTGAGTTATTACATGGGCAAAAATACGCCTGACCGCCAAAAATTCATTATTGAGAATCTTTATATTGAAGAAGCTCTTGAGGAAATTGTTGGATAATTCAACACCTATACTTAAAAGCTAAAATAGCTCGTACAAATGTTTTTTAACAATGTGTACGAGCTATTCTTTTTTAACTTTCTCAGCTTTTTTACAAAAAAAAAGTCCCTACTTATATCTCACCTATTTTATCAAGATCATTTATTTCATTATTATTTATCCTTTTAATGTCATGAATTAGGAATAATTATTGTTGCAATAGAAATACCTTAGTTTTTTTCAAATGCTCAAAACTACCTGAAAATGATGCATTTGTTTATTAATGTACTGCGATTCGTCATAATTATTTCGCCCCCTGTCTTAAAACCGACACATGTAAGTCTACTATAACAAACACTACACGTAACTATTTTCAATGTTACAACGTATATAAATTTGTTAATGTGATGATACCTAAAGACCATAGTATTACATGTGTAAAACCAATTCGCCATGAATCAAATACCCCAGCAAAATGACAAGAATGAACAAAATTCACTAAATAAACAAAAAGAAAAGATTGATCTAGAGCTATTTAGACAGCTAGAGCAAGAGATTGAAAAAGCCTCTGCCAACAAGGAAATAGATGAGCAATTATTGCTACAACTAGAAAAACAATTTGGGCAGATGGCTGATTCTGATCAAGATGACACTGCTTTGCCTTCTTTGGAGGAGGAAGTAAAACTGTATAAATTGATGGGTGATCGGCAGCTTAAAGAAGGAAAACAAGAAGCTGCTATTCAGAGTTATAGTTCGGCTATTGATTTATTAGAACAAGCTTCTACAACATCTAATTTATTACTCGATCTCCACTACGATTTAGCGGTTACTAGATTCTTAAGAAAGGAATTTAGTTTAGCTATCTGCCATCATCACAAATACCTAAGTCTTGCCAAACAGTCCAAGCGATTTCACTTGGTAGGTAGTGCTTGGCACCAAATAGGTAATGTGCTAAAAGTACAACAGCTTTGGAAACCTGCAGCAGAGGCATATGAAAATGCAATAGAATGGCACAATAAAGGAAAAAACATTTTCGAAATAGGTACTTCTTACCATCAATTGGGTGTTTGTCTCCGCCAAATAGGATTATTAGACAAATCTCTCGATCAATTTCATAAAGCCCTTGATTGGAATCAACAAACCGAAAATATATTTGAGCTAGGTCGTACCTATCACGAAATAGGAATTATTTTTCAATTGAAAAAACAATGGAGTATTGCCCTACAAAATTATGAATACGCTATCAATTGGAATCGCAAAACGGAAAATACTTTTGACCTTTGTAAGAGTTATCACCAAATTGGAATGGTGTATCAAATGCAAAGAGATTGGATACTTTCAGAAGAACATTATAACAAAGCAATTACAGCAGCTACCCAATCTAGTAATTACTACGACCTAGGAGGAACCTACCACCAATTAGCTATTTTATACCAAGAACAACAACGTTGGCAAGATTCATTTGATCACTATCAAAAAGCCATTGATTGGAATATAGAAAGTGGTAGCTACGAAGGATTGGGGCAAAATTATGAAAGCTTAGGGATTAGCTATTATAATCTCAAACGCCCTGAAAAAGCCGTCGAATATTTTCAAAAATCACTCGCCAACTATCAACGTGCTAAATTAGTGGATAGTGAAGGGAGAATATATCAACGACTAGGAGTTCTATACGCTGATTATTCGAAAGATCCAGATGCTGTTGAGCAATTCAAATTGGCCATAGAGAAACATGGAGAGATAGAAAATTTCTTAGAGCAAGGAATCAGTTACCAGTATATTAGCGATATATATCACCGTTCCAATCAAGTAGCTCAAGCACTAGAATTTAGCAAACAGGGCATGGAATGCTTGATAAAAGATAATACCAACGCCACCTTACTAGCAGAAGGCTATAATCATTTGGCTTATATGTATGAAGAAAATCAGCAAGCTAAATTAGCACTTCAAAACTACAAAGAAGCCTTGCATCATTCCTGCACGCTCCCCAATGAACATCTGACCGATAATATCAAAGATTCGATTGCCCAAATTGAAGAGCGAATGGCTATTCAAGAAATCAATCAGGCTAAACGTAAAATTTTTGGCACCATTGGCTGGTTCATCTAAAAAGGAAACCGCCACCCGGATGGGTGACGGCTCTTTCGACACGGTAAACCGATATCGAGTTGGGGAATTAAGGGGAAAAATGGATTTTCCACTGTCTTCTTTAATTAATGTCGATATGTGGTTATTAAAATCACACGTTTAAATACTGCATCAGTCGAAAAATGAAGTAAATTCACAGAAAGAAGGGAGAATATCTTAAATTATAAGATATCCTCCCTTTTTTTATTCGTAAAGACTAACTAATTGTTCATCAAAGAAATATTCATCATAAGTAAAAGCATCCAACATTAATGGAAATGCTTTTTTCATTAAATTAGACGGATGGACCACCTTAATCAAACCTTTTCGTTGATTGGCCAATGATTGACCTTGCTGAGTGACACTCAAATCTAGGGTTGTTGTAAGGGGGCGAAGAGTAGTACCACTCATAAGTTGTTCCTCAGTATCTTCGGCTTGATCCTCAATAGCATTTACTATCTTGGGTAGTCCACCTTCTAATTCGTTTTCAGGGGTTTCTTGATTAAACATTGTTCTTCTTTTTAATTGGCAGTGGGGGTCAATACTCAAGGTATACGCTATGCTTTTAGTCAAGTTTCACTATTCCATAGCTTTGACAATAATTTGACAAAACTTATCTCCCCTTATAGTAAAAAACTGTAAATCAGGAGTAAACAAGTATTTTTTTTACTCAAACATGCTATGTTTTTTTCTACTTTCAAAAAATTCCTTATATTTATCCTTTTAGTATTTCAATCAAACAATCATTTATACTTATCACTAATGAAACAGTATCATCCTATAATTTTAAGCTTTATCATCTTCTTTTTATTAGGAAGCTTTACTCAATGTAGTTCAAAACACAAACAGTCAAACAATACTAGCCCGACTACTAGTAATGAAACAAAAACGAGCACTCCAGCAGTTGCTAACACAACTCCCCCAGCTACAAAGGCCGAAAACAGTCCTGAAAACGAAGAGGAACAAGAAGAAGATTTAACCCTTCAGTATACAAAGACAAATACGGGTATTGAAATTCCCAAATCAGACAATGGAATCACCATTGTTAATCACGAAGGATGGAATGAATCACAAATGGACTTTCAACAAGGTTATTGCGAACAAATGATGGCTAAAATGGAGCGTATTGATGGCCCTGAATTTTGCCGTTGTTTTCTAGCCAAAGTACAGTATTACTACGAACCTATCTATATTAGAGATGCCTACGATGACCAACAAACCTTTAATAAATACTGCTTCCGACATGCAGAACAATACAAAGCAGAACAAGAGGCCAAAGGGGGTGAATAAATTATAGTTGGGCGTATCCCCCACAAAAAAAAGCGCAATACTAGAATGCTTCTAGTATTGCGCTTTTTTTGTGGGGGTTGGGCTATCCACTTATAGTTGTCTCGTGTACACTTGTTCAGCTAAACGCCTAGCAGTGTCTATGATTGGATGACTGCATGAATGGGTGATTAGATAGGCGTTACGCACCCAATCACCCAACTATCCAATCACCATTAATAAGGAGCCTCACCTCTCCACTTAATACTACAACCAATACTT
>JAHDHP010000049.1:0-11022 GCA_020631245.1 Bacteroidota bacterium
CTACCTTGTTTTCTAGTAGTGCATTTTCGTGGTATCAGTATAATCCGAGTGAGGGGTCTATGGATCGGAATCGGAAAGTGGAGATTGTATTGGAGTATGAAGATTAAAAGGAATTTTCTATGACTGTTACTTACGATCATCAACGTTTGCAGGATATTCGTTTGGCGTTTCACCGAATGAAAAAAGAGGAGGTGACTGCTTTTTTGAGAGGCGAAGAATATCCTTATGAGCGACCTTTAGCGATTTTGAAGGAGGCTTTATTAAAGAAAGATCAGAAAGAATTACATGTTGCTTTGTTGGCTTGGCAAAAGATACTTACGCCCTTACGGATTATTAGTCCTGGTAATTATTCGAGAACGCAGGTTAAATTGGCGCGTATTGAGGGATATTCGGAGCCTAATAGTTTGGTGGCCTTGGAGGTGAATCAGAGTTATCGCCTCAAAACAAGGGTGGATAAAAATGGACATTTCACATTCGATCAGGCAGATTTAGCCTTTGGGGATAATACCTTGGTATTGTATAATCACGATTTTTTATTTATTGACAATTTCCGTTTTTTCTTACATATTCACCTAGAACGCCATTACTATTTTATGGGTCGGCATGATCCTTTTACGCAACGTGCTTTTCAAGCGGATGAGCTGGATTCGATTACGCGGTGTAAGACTTGTAATAACTTTATGTATGATTATTCAGTGATGGAGAATCATGGATATTGTACCATGACGGATTGTTCGAGTAAGGCGTTTTTTGATTCGAAGGATACGGAGTTTTGGCTGCCGTGATTGTGGGATTGTGTAAGAAAATGCGTTTCGACGAAATCACCAAATAAAAACCAAACTTTTTATGGGCTAATTCATTTTAATAAGGGCGACCACAAGGGGGGAGACGTAGCACGCTACGTCTCTACAGTTTCTTTCCTTTCATGGCTGTACTGACTGCAATGTCCATTAATCGCTCGGCGAAGGGGCGGGTAAATTCATTGAGGGCCTCTATTTTACCTTGTATTTGATCTTTATCTTTCTCATCAACATTCATTATTTCTTGGAGGGCAGTTATATGTGCTTGTGTACCTTTTTGCTCTTCTTCTGATAATAGATTTCCATTTTTTTCGATAAAGCGTTGGGTGGTAAGAATGAGTTGCTCTCCTTCTACTAATGCCTCCTTAAGTCCACGCGCTTTCATATCTTGCTCGGCAAACTGAATGGACTCTAGCAACATTTTTCCCATATCTGCTTCACTTAATCCATAACTTGGCTGTACTTCGATACTTTGTTCGATGCCTGAACGAAGTTCTTTTGCGCGTACTTTGGTAATACCATCTGCATCAATGATGAAGCTGATTTCAACTTTGGGTAGGCCTGCTGGCATGGCAGGAATACCTTTGAGGTGAAACTCACCTAGTTTACGATTGTCTTGTACCAAGTCGCGCTCTCCTTGATAGATGGATATTTTCATATTCGCTTGTCCATCGAGGTGGGTGGTATATTGACGACCTGTGCGAGCGGGCACTTTGGAATTGCGAGGAATAATGACATCCATTAATCCACCCATTGTTTCGATGCCGAGTGATAAGGGTGTTACATCTATTAAAAGGAAGTCTTTATTGTTTCCTGCTAGGATGTCGGCTTGTACGGCTGCCCCTAATGCGACGACTTCATCGGGATTGAGGTCGTCGTGGGCTTTTTTACCAAAGAAATTTTCGATGCTTTTCTTGACCAATGGTACTCTTGTAGAACCACCAACTAATACGATTTCATCTATTTCGTTATTGGAAAGTTTGGCATCTTTCAGTGCTTGTTTGCAAGCTTTGAGAGTACGATCTACGAGTGGCTGGATGAGTGATTCGAAGGTGGAGCGAGTGATGGTAAAATCACCTGTATCTCCTTCTATTGATGCATTGAAGGTATCGGTTTGACTCAGTTGTTTTTTTGCTTCTTCGGCATGTAAGCGCAAGGCTTGTGTGCGGCTTTTATCGGCCTGTATTTCTTTTTCATCCCAACCATTTCGTTCGATCCAATACTTAAGAATGGCTTGGTCGAAATCATCACCTCCCAAAAAGGTATCGCCGTTGGTAGAGCGAACTTCGAAGATGCCATCCGAGATATTGAGGATGGAAATATCGAAGGTTCCTCCTCCTAAATCGTAGACGGCTATGGTCTGTTCTTCCTCTTTATTGGTTCCGATTCCGTAGGCAAGACTGGCAGCAGTTGGTTCATTGACTATCCGTAGTACTTCAAGTCCCGCTAGTTTACCCGCATCGCGAGTGGCTTGACGTTGCGAGTCATTGAAATAGGCAGGTACAGTGATGACTGCTTTGCTTACTTCTTGTTCTAAGGCTGCTTCTATTCGTTGTTTGAGTTGCTTGAGAATCAATGCGGAGAGTTCGATGGGGGTGAAGAACTGTTCCCCTACTCTAATTTTTACGAGGCTTTCGGTATTATCATCTATTACTTGATAGCCAAAAAAGGAAGTATATTCGGCAATATCTTGGAAGGCTTTTCCCATTAATCTCTTAACAGAGTAGATGGTATTTTGTGGTTCTTTGACTAAGAAGGCTCGTGCATCGTTTCCGACAGTTATTTGTTTCTCTTCTCCGAAGTGAATGATAGATGGTACCAGTTTGTTATTACCTTCTACATCTTTGATGGCTTCTGCTTTTCCTGTTGCTGTATTTATATAAGCAACCAAACTATTGGTCGTACCTAAGTCGATTCCAATAATAACTTCTTTTTTTTCATTTTGCTCGTTAGCAAGTGTTCCTTCTTTTATATTGATTCCTATCTTAGCCATGCTGTCTTTTTTGGAGGTTGGGGGAAACGTTATATGTACTATCTCTAAGAAGTACAAAAACTATCAACAAATGAACACAAAGTTAGTTGAAAAAGGGGACTTATTTTGAGGGATTGTGGGTACTAAAAAATGTTTTAAATAGATTCTTTTTGTTCTTCAATATCCTCATCATCTTCTAAGCCTGCAATAGCAAATACCTTGCGTCGAGCTTCCCAATATCTAGGATCAGTACAGCCTCTAAGTTTTCTGTGTAACCAAGCAAAAAAATCAAAATAATCGATGGTAGCTAATTGAAGATTATCTTCAGTAAGCCCTACTAGCGTTATATAGAATTCAACATGTTCTTGTCTTAGTTGTTCAGCATTAGGAGCATCAATAGCTCTTTTGAGAAAGCGGATTAATGCGGCTTCGAGTTGATAATAATGATCTGTTTTTTTGAGGTAACGAACGGTTGACTGACTCATATGTTCTATCAACATTGTATGATCAAGTTCAAATAAGATAATGAGTCGCACCATTCTAGCTGTCGCATAAATATCTTTTCGAACGCCTATTTCTTTACTATTAAGCAATAAATTAATCCAATCGAGTGCTTGTTCAAACATTCCTTTGGCAAAAAACAGGTTGGTAATTCCTGTTTGAAATACAAGAAACCACTCTTGACTGATATTTTTGCCATATTTTTTAAGTCCTTTTTCAATTTCAGGAACCAATGCCAAGCCTCTTTCTGTATCACTTACATACATCCAATAGGCTAGTTCATTACTATAAACGACTAAGAATTTTTTTTGCTCTAGCGCGATATTATTTCCTGTGTCTATTTTTTTCAGGATGTCAATATAGTGAAGGTTTTCATCGAAATATCGTTGATATCGACTCCGAATGAGTAGGTTATTAACACAGGCTAGATAGGTTTCCTTTTTACTTTCTTTGAAATGTGGGTAGTCATCCCAAATCTTTACTGCCTCTAAACATAATTGATAGGCTTCTTCAAAGTTGCGTTGCAATAAATTATAGATACTTAATACAGAATAATAATGCAACTTCGAGGAAAAGGTTTTTGCATTATCTATACTAGAAAGCATTGGATGCCCAATGATGGCTTGTAATTCTTCTACTTGTTCTTCATTCCTGGTACGCATACCCCGCTTGGCAAATGCATAGATTTTGCATTTTAGTCGTAAAAGAAGCTCATCTTGTTGTAAGATATTTAAAGCCGCCTCTCGTTCTTCTAAAACTTTATCTAATTTATCGGGTAAATCTTCCGTTTCATAATTGACCAAGATATTTATTTCCTGATCAAAGACACTGAGTAATAGATAAAAGTATTCATATTTATAGGCTTCTTTTTTGGTCTTGGTAAGCAATTTTTGACTTTGGCGGAATAATCCTTTTTTGGCGAGTACTTTACTTTGGCTTAACTGATGCATGATGGTTCTTTCCACCGATTTATCTTTATCATAGGCCTCTAATGACTTCAACAAATTGTGGTAAAGATAATTTTTAGTTATCGAGAAATTTTTGATAACCGACTCTTTAGCAAACTGTTTTTTTAGCTTTTGTTCATCATACTTTGCTTGCTTATCTATAGCATCAAACAAGCGCACATACTTGTTTTTAACTCCTTGTTGTTTGTTGTATAAAGAGAAATAGCGTTTTTCTCCCTTTTTGAGTGTTTTTATTAAGTCAAATAAATCGGTAGAAACCTTCATACTAGAAGCATTAACCTGAACATAAAAATCTGAATATCAGGCACTAACAACATTACACACTACATAAAACGGGACTTATAAACCTAAAAATACGGCAAAAAATGATTTCAAACAAACTATACTTTAATTTATCTTGCAATTATTCGATTTTAGGATAAAGAATTGAAACTTAAAAAGATATAAACCCTATTAAGACCTTAATTCTGAACAATCTTCATTAATCAGCTATATGTTCGGTGCATGGCAAATTAAAGATAGTCCTAATTTAATTTTTCAGCTTTTTTAGACTCTCAATAACAACATTGTTCTATAGATTTTGGCTAGTCTTTAATTTCCATGCATCTTTTTTACTTTTCCTTTCTATTCTGGTAGCTGATAACTCCCTGGTGTCAATCCTTCCACTACATTTCCTTTGATAAACAATTTATGTGTTTTCGTAAGTGTATTCGCTCTGAATGTAATAGTGCGAAAAAACTCTCCTACATTGTTACGAGAATCAAAAATGATATGAATAGATGCTGTTTCTCCAGGTGGAATTGGTTCTATCGGCCAGTATACATCTGTACAATCACAAGACGCCCACCCTCCTTCAATTAACAAAGGAATCGTTCCTGTATTTTGAAAAATAAAATGATAAGGAATTTGAGTCTTTACTGGGACTTCTCCAAAATTCATTTCATAGTTATTAAATCTCAAAAATGGAGCTTGTGCATTTATTTGCCCCGCTTGTGTACTAGTATAAGAAGTAGCAGGAATGGAGGGATTAGGGGGCGGCTGAGGGACTGAAGGATTGGGGGATGAAGGGATTGATGATGTATTGGGTTTAGGATTCGCTCCTGGGGGGGCTGGTACGGCAATAGGCGTTCCTCCAATTTGAATGGTTGAGCGACTAGACTGTGCTTCTGCCCATAAAGTCCCTATTATCAATATGCTTAAACATAATAGTAACGTTTTTTTCATCTTACTGTTTTTTAATGGGGTTATTAATGACTGGGTGATTGGATTGTTGGGTGACTGGGTGATTGAGTTGTTGAATGAATTAGTACGGATCAACATTTATCTGAACAATAACTGATCTAAACTCCTTTTGTTGTTTTAAATGATCGACCATTGTACGAATCCATTGTTTTCCTTGTCCTATCTCTTGACCCGAACGCCCTAATTTAATCAATATTTGACGAATATGGTATCTTCGTATAAAAGAAACCAATGGCACCGTAGGTCCTAATAATTGCTCACCGAATTGATTACGAAGTGCTTTTGCTAAATAAAAAGAAGCTCTATTTACCTTCTCCTTATCTTTGTGTTTCAAATCTATTTGTACCATTCTAGAAAAAGGCGGGTAATCAAATCGGAGTCGATTGTGCATTTCACTATTGACAAATGACAAGTAATCTTGATTCATCATATACTGCAAAACGGGGTAATCCATATTATTGGTTTGGATAATTACCCGTCCTCTTTTCTGCCTTCTTCCTGCCCGTCCACTCACCTGCAACATCAATTGAAAACCTCGTTCCGAAGCTCTAAAATCAGGAAAACTCAAGAGTTGATCAGCACTTAAGATACCGACTAAACTCACATTATCAAAATCAAGCCCTTTGGTAACCATCTGTGTACCAATCAATATTTGAATCTTCTGTTCTTGAAAAGCCGCTAGTGTTTTTTCAAACCCCTTCTTACTTCGCGCGGTTTCCAAATCTAAACGCCCTGTGGTTACTTCGGGCAAAATCATCTTTATATCCTCCTCTATCTTTTCGGTTCCAAAACCAGCAATTCGCAAATCAGTACTTTCACAAGACTCACATTTGCTATACAAAGCATGGCGAAACCCACAATAATGACAACGCAATTCATTCGCATATTTGTGAAACGTAAGACTCACATCGCACTGTACACATTGCGGAATCCACGAACAATTATCACAGATAAAATAAGGCGCGTAGCCTCTTCTATTTTGAAATAAAATGACTTGTTCTCCTAAATCCAATGCCTGTTTAATAGCCTTGATAAGATAATTCGAAAAAAGGGAACGTACTTCTTTTTGACGAGTAGCTTCCCGCATATCTACCAAATCAATCGAAGGCATTTCTACCCCTCCATATCGTTCGGTGAGTCGAACCAATCCATATTTTTTGAGTTTCGTAGCATTGAAGTAGGTTTCGAGGGCGGGAGTTGCCGAACCTAGTACCGTTTTCGCTTTGAATAAATGGGCGAGATAAATAGCTGTATCACGCGCATGATAACGCGGGGCAGGATCATATTGCTTAAACGAATGATCGTGTTCCTCATCGACAATCACCAATCCCAAATCCACAAAAGGAAGAAACACACCCGATCTTGCTCCTACAACGACTTTGTATTCTTGATTTAATACTTTTTGCCAAATTTCGATACGCTCTTGGTCATTAAATTTGGAGTGATACACCCCAATTTGATTTCCGAATACTTTGCGTAAACGACCAATCATCTGAGTGGTCAAAGCAATTTCTGGAAGCAGATACAATACTTGTTTTCCCGCTTGAATATATTCCTCTATCAACTGCATATACAGTTGAGTCTTTCCACTAGAAGTTACCCCAAACAAATTCGCAACGGGCTTTTCAGCCAATTCTTTTTTTAGTTGTTGATAAGCTATTTTTTGTTTCTCACTCAATTCATAAAGAATCGTTTCTTCTTCCGCTGCCTCCTCCTCCATTCGACTTACCTGTCGCTGCTCCTCTAAAAAAACTCCTTTATCTCTCAAGCTTTTAAAATGTCCACTCGTAGCACCTGCTTTATCCATCACCTCCTTCTTCTTAATCCAACCACTATTTTTTCCGCCTGTCAATTGCATATAGGCCATCAAAACTGCCAACTGTTTGGCAGCTCGTTTTTCAAGCTGGTCAAACAAATTCTTCAATGCCTCTTCTCCTTGGTGATCCTCACTCAAAGCAATATAACCTTTGAGCTTCGGCTTATATCGTTCTACCAATTCCTCTTTCACCAAAATCACTCCTTTCTCCAACAAACTTTTAACCACATAAAATACATTCTTCCGCTGCAAAATAAGGCGCGCATCTTCAATCGTTATTTCATTTTGAATCGAAAGAGCTTCGGCTATTAAATATTCATTTTCATTAAGGAGCGAATAATCTTCCTGAAAATTGGGGTGTAATAACAAAAGGGTTTCACTAGACAATTTAAAAGCAGAAGGCAAGCCCGAATACATCACCTCCCCTTTCGTACACATATAATACCTCGACACCCAATCCCACAGTTGGAGGTTTGTTCTGGTCAAAATAGGTGCCTCATCCAATACATTCAGTACAAATTTTGTCTGATATTCCAAAGGTCCCGTTTCATAAATATTCTCCACAATACCCGCATACACCCGCTTTTTACCAAACTGCACCTCTACCCTTTTACCAATAGCCACCTGTTCTTTCAAGTCATCAGGAACTTCAAAAGTATAGGTATCCCTTACTGCTAAAGGAAGAATTATATCCGCATAGGTTTTTATCATCATATTCAATATCTCATTCCGTACAGACAAGGCATGCCTTGTCTCTACTACATGCCTTGTCTCTACTACATGCCTTGTCTCTACTACATGCCTTGTCTCTACTAATGCATCCGATCCCCTCTCACCTCCAATTTATCCATAATACTCTCTTCATAAGCCAGCCATTCCTCCCAACGCGCCTTCACTATTTCTTTATTCATATACGTTCTTGCCAAATTCAAAAACAACGTATAATGAGCCGCTTCTGCCACCATCAATTTATAATAAAATTCACTCAACTTTTTATCACCTATTTCTTTCCACAATAATTTAAACCTTTCGCAACTACGAGCCTCTATTAAACCAGCCATCAGTAACTTATCCATGAGTTGTTCTTCACGGCTTCCACCCTTTTTGATAAACTTTAAGAGGTAGCCCACATACTCATCTTTTCGCTGACGGCCCAATTTTAAGTTCCGTTTTTTGAGTTCGCTCAATACCATCCGAAAATGCCCCCATTCTTCGGTAACTATCGGAGCTAGTTCTTCTACCAATTCCTCGTGATCGGGATATTGTTGAATCAAAGAAATACAGGTAGAAGCCGCTTTTTGTTCGCAGTAAGCGTGATCAGTCAATATATCTTCCAGACTTTTCTCGGCTAAGTTCACCCAACGTGGGTCTGTGGGCAATTGTAATTTTAATACGGTAGACATTTTTTTTGCTTTTATATTCCATGTAAAATTACGCTTTTTCATCCGAAAAGAACGTGATTTTTAGTATTCATTCTGTTTTTGCTTTCCAACTGTTTTTGCACACATATTTTTTTATCCATTAGATTTATTTGGGCGTGCCCTTTTCCTCCTCGCCCGTTCATGCGTCCACGCATGAACAGTCACGAGGAGGAAAAGGTCAGGCTATCCGCTTATAGTTGCCTCCTAGAAAAGGGGTTCGCTTATATTGCTCGCAGTGTCTTCCTCTGTCAGCCCTGCCAGCAATAAGCTCACTCCCTTTCTAGTTCGGCAAGCTATCGCTACTATCCTTCACGCGAAAACAATGAGCGGATGAGTGAATGTGCGATTGACTGAATAAGCGTAACGCTATTCACACATTCACTAAATCACTCATTCACTCATTAATCTAGTAACGCCCAAGCCCAAAATACAGATACACTTATGTAGACAAGCTTTTTTAAACAAAACTCATTTTTATATTTTGAAAAAATTCTATAAATTTATTATACCAGATATACCGAAACTAATTCAAAACACCTATAAAATCATCCAAAACAATTTTATCATCCATAAAATTCAAAACATGAATTATTCCGCAAATTTCAGAACCATTACCCGCATTTTAGCCATCAGTTGCTTTGTTTTTTGTTGCCTAATCAGCTCAGATGTATTTTCTCAATCAAAGAAATACCCACCTGTCAAAAAGCCACCAAAAACACCTAACACCATTGATCCCAGTATCTACGAAAACTTCAAGGTTCCAGCAGGAATGTACAAAATCCCAACCCTCCATCTTCATGCAAACTGTGAGCAATTTCATCCACATTCTACCAATCGCCAAACGCGAAGCATCGTTACCACCTTACCTGGACAACGACGCGCCAAAAGAGTAAGTGTAGAAGTTGTGGATGGGTATGTAATTGCAGAAGGAGACATTATTTTGGGACGCGAAGTGAGTTTCTTTGGTGAAAATGCAGCCACTCGCCCCAATAGTGCAACAACCAATTACCAATGGGACAATGGTATCATTCCTTACACCATTGAAGAAGATCACCCGGGCCGAGCCAATATCCTAAATGCTATTCAGCATGTAAATGACAATACCAATATTTGTGTAACACCAAGAAATGGAGAAACACATTTTGTTCGTTTTGTAACAGGTAGTGGTTGTGCTTCCAATGTAGGTTGTCAACGGCAAGGCCCACAAGACATTGTTATTGGAGGTTGTTCTTTTGGAAGTGTTGTACATGAAATCGCTCATGCAGCAGGTTTATGGCATGAACAATCACGGGTAGATCGCGACAATTATATCACCATCAACGAAGACAATATTATTGATGGACGCGAATCAAATTTCCAAACTTATGTTGAGCGTGGCCGCAATGGAGAAGACTTTAGTTACTATGATTATGGTTCTATTATGCACTATCCTGCTACCGCTTTCAACATTGGAACAAGCATTACTATTGAGAGTAAAATTCCTGGTAAAACCTTCGGACAACGCAATGCCCTTAGTGCTGGTGATATTAGAGCCATCAATAACCTTTATGCAAGTGCAACAGGATGTAGTGGAGCAACAGGCACTGCTTCCGACCCATGTATTAGCATTCGTCCAAGTTCGTTTGCAGGTGCTAATTTCAATGGTACTAGTACTAACTTAACGATTGCTCCTGATGGCACGGTTACTCGAAGTGGTATTACCAATGACACAGGGGGAGCTACAAAGTGGGTCGTAAAAAGAGATCGTCGTCAAGTAGCTGCCATTGGTGCTAGTTCTACTACCTATCGCTACTTTGGTGGTGGCGGTGGTATCTATGAAATTTATATCACGCAGTTTATTGATGGTACTTATCGTCGCATTAGTAATATTGTTTCCTATCAAAATATTTGTGGTGGAACTTCTACAGCTGAGGATGGGGTCACTATCTTAGCAAATCCAAGTAGTCCTGCCCATTATGGAGGTAGTACTTCTGTGGTACTCAATGTAGATACAGATGCGACTATTTTCTGGGGAGCTATCACGAATGATAATCGAACGGGCACCAGCCTGGTGATCGAAAAGAATGGTACGATTGCAATGAAATGGAATGCTCGTGATAAAACGAATTATATGTACTTCAACAAATCGGCGGGTACGTATAAGGTGTGGATGGAACAGGCTATTGGTGGGCGGTATGAGGTGATTAGTAATGTGGTGTCGTATCGAAGGGACTAAAACAATGAGTGATTGAGCGAATGAGTGGATGAGTGAATAGGCGTTACGCTACATTCGCTCAATCGCTCATTCACACATTCACTCATT
>JAHDHP010000049.1:11122-19058 GCA_020631245.1 Bacteroidota bacterium
CATTCACTCATTGTTTCGCGTAAGGGATAGCAGTGGTAGCTTGCCGAAATAGCTGCCTAGTGACGCTACTAGTAGCAGGGCTGACAGCGGAAGACACTGCTACTAGTTTAGCGGAACAGGCTGGTACAAGGCAACTACAAACGAATAGCCCGACCAAGCCGCAGTACTGCCAGCCGTTTAGTTCATGCGACGACGCATGAACGGGCGGCTGAAAGTATTGCGGCTTGGGTACGCCCAAAAAAATATGATCATTTATGAATTGTTAAATCTAAAAAGATAGATTATCTTACATGAACGTAATTAAATACTATTAAAAATGACTGTTCTAAAATTAGACATTCCAGAAAACCTACATCTAACAGATTTTGACTTAAAAATGCTTATTGCTTCTAAATTATTTGAAGATGGGCAATTAAGCTCAGGACAAGCAGCTCAAATAGTAGGTATATCAAAACGAGCTTTTGTCGAAATACTTGGTAAGTTCAATGTATCATTGTTTGGATACGATTTTAATGAACTAGAAGAAGATTTTAATAATGCATAATCGAATTATAATTGCTGACTCAAGTTGTTTGATTGCTTTAAGCAATATAGGAGAATTGGATCTTTTAAAAAAAGTATATACTGAAATTTCTATAACTCCGGAAATAGTTGCAGAATTTGGAGAAACTATTCCTGAGTGGATGAATATAGAAACCGTTTCAGATAACACTAAAATAGAATTATTGGAACTAGAATTAGATCGTGGAGAAGCAAGTGCTATTGCTTTAGCTTTAGAGCAAGAGAACTCATTACTTATCATAGATGAGAAAAAAGGACGTCTGATTGCTAAGCGAATGAGAATAACAATAACTGGGATACTTGGAGTAATTTTAAAGGCAAAAGAAGTGGGTATAATTACAGTTGTGAAACCCATTATAGAAAAGTTAGAGTCTGTTGATTTTAGGATTTCTGAAAAACTAAAAAAGCAAATACTTGATAAAGCTGGTGAATGATTAGAAAATAGCTTATTTTTGTGAGCTATTTTGCAGTTAAGGCTTTCACGATTTTCCCCTTAACCAGTTCAAACTGAAAATCAACAACATTGACAAAGTTAAAATTCACTCCTAGAACGCTAGGAGAACAAGAAAAGAAAGTACCAGCTACTGTTCTAACGACTATTTCCCTCCCTGTAATGGAACAGTTTTACACGATACAAGGCGAAGGTTTTCATCAAGGTAAAGCGGCTGTATTTATCCGTTTGGGTGGCTGTACAGTGGGTTGCCATTGGTGCGATGTAAAGGAATCTTGGGATGCGTCGAAACACCCAAAGAAAGAGGTGGCTACAATTGTAACGGAGGTGGCAAAATTTCCCGCGGAGATTGTCGTTATAACTGGTGGTGAGCCATTAATTTATAACCTAGATGCCCTTTGTGCGGCTTTACATGCTGTGGGTAAACAAACGCATATCGAAACATCTGGAGCTTATCCGCTTTCGGGGTCTTGGGATTGGATTTGTTTATCTCCTAAGAAATTTAAATTTCCTTTGCCGAATATACTGCCTCAAGTAAACGAGTTGAAGGTCGTCGTGTTTAATAAGACAGACCTTGAATGGGCCGAACAATACGCGGCGATGGTTTCGAAGGATTGCTTGTTATTTTTACAGCCTGAATGGAGTCGTGCGAAAGAGATGTTACCGCTGATTGTGGAGTATGTGAAAGCGCATCCTGAATGGCGTATTTCGATACAGGCGCATAAGTATATGGAGGTGCCATGATCGTGGGATTGAGGGAATGTGGGATTGAGTGATTATAGATAGCTTCGTGTGTTGATAAAACGCTTGAAACCTGCCCTCTGAACATTTTTAGACGTTGCGCGCAACGTCTCTACTAACTTTGTTTTTTATGAAAAAAATAATCTTGTTGTTGCTGACTGTTTGTTTGGCAGCTATTTCCCCTGATGATGCTTTTTGTAATATGGGGCGAGGCGATGAAGTACCTAAAAAGGCGCAGAAGTTGTTTGAAAAGAGTGGTGAACAGGTCTTGTCAGGTAATTTGGAGGAGGCAATTGAATTGTTGAATAAGGCGGTAGATGTGTATCCTAAGTATATGAAAGCTTATTTGCAATTGGCGGAGTTGCATACGAAATTGGAGCAATATGAGGAGGCAAAAAAAGCTTATCAAAAGATTTTGTCCTTGAAAGAGAACCCTGCCAATCAGTTTATGGTAAACATGAAGATTGGTGATTTGAATATGTTGCAGCACGATTATAAGGCAGCTATTAAAAATTATGAAGTTTGTGAAAAAATAGAGGTTCCTGTGAAATGGAAGCCTCGTGTGGAACATGTGAAATTTGGTTTGGCTAAAAGTCGCTTTATACTCAAAGCAAAGAATGACCCTGTTCCCTTCTCTCCTACCCGTATGAACAGTGATGTTAACTCGTCGATTGATGAATACCTTCCCATTGTTACAGCCGATGAAAGTACCCTTGTTTTTACCCGCCGTACTCCTGGCGATCGCCAATTAGAGGATTTTTATACCAGTTCTCGCGATACGAGTGGCATTTGGAAGGCTGCTCGTTTGTTGGGCAAACCTTTAAATACGGATGCTAATGAAGGAGCGATTTCTATTTCTCCCGATGGTAAACGCCTCTTTTTTGCGGCTAAAGATCGCCCGAAGGGAATGGGTGGTTTTGATATTTATTATTGTATTCGGGAAGGTGATAGCTGGAAGGGACCTTATAATATGGGAGAGCCGATTAATACCCGTTTTTGGGACTCACAACCTTGTATTTCGGCTGATGGGAAGTCCTTGTATTTTGTGAGTCGTAGACGTGGTGGTAAAGGTGGAACTGATATTTGGGTGTCTTATTTGAATGATGACTTTTATTGGGAAGAACCTATTAATTTAGGAGGTTCGATTAATACAGATGGGGATGAGCAAACGCCTTTTATACACCCAGATGGAGAAACACTTTACTTTTCTTCTAATGGACATATTGGAATGGGAGATGCGGATTTGTATGTGGTGCGAAAGGATGAGAATGGTGATTGGGGCAAGCCTGAAAACTTGGGCTACCCGATTAATGATGAGGGCAACCAAAATGGCTTGATTGTAACGCCTAGTGGTGAGCGAGCGTATTACTCCGCACTGACAGATAGTGCGGGACTCGATATTTTTTATTTTGACCTGCCGAAACCTGCCAAACCAAAGGTATTTGTAACCTATGTAAAGGGAACGGTAAAAGATGCTGAAACAGAAGAATGGCTGAATGCAAATATCGAATTGATTGATTTGGAAACAGGCGAAACTTTGTATGAAACAAGTTCTGATCCAATGGATGGTTCGTTTTTGGTGACGCTTCCTGCGGGTAAGAATTATATGTATAATGTATCGAAACACGATTACCTTTTCCACTCCGAAAATTTCTCCCTCAAAGAACGAAATCCAGAGGAGCCTTATGTCTTGGACGTGGGCTTGATTCCTATTCAGGAAGTGGTGGTAGAGACGGTTCCTGCGATAGAGGAACCTAAGCCTGAACCTATTCCTGAGCCGACTCCAGAACCAACGCCTGTTCCTGAACCAACTCCACCTCCTGTCGTTGAAGAGAAACCGATTGTTATTGAAAAACCACCCGTAATTATTCGAGAGGAACCGATTATTATTAAGGAACCGACTCCTCCTCCTGTGATTATTAAAGAAGAGCCAAAACCAGTTCCTCCTCCTGTAATTGTTGAAGAACCCAAACCCGCACCTCCTCCACCAATCATTGTGGATGAGCCAAAACCAACACCTCCTCCTGCACCGAGTTATAGTTCAGGCGAATCGGTGGTGATGAAAAATGTATTTTTTGCAACTAATTCATTTGAGTTAGAATCTGTTTCTTTTATTGAGTTGGATCGTTTAGTAAGCCTTCTAAATGAGCATCCGAATTTGCGGATTGAGATTGGTGGTCATACGGATAATACGGGTAAGGCGTCTTATAATATGACACTTTCCCAAAAACGGGCCAAGTCGGTGTATGATTATTTGATTGGAAAAGGGATTTCTGCCAGTCGATTGGCATATCGTGGTTATGGGGATACAATGCCGATTATGGATAATGATACGGAGTTTGGTCGTGGACAGAATAGACGGACGGAGTTTACCATTATTAGTAAATAAGTACATGGACAAAAGTTTTCCGACATAATACGAGTATCAACAAATTGAAACCACATAAGAAAAATAAGTCACATAAGAGATATAACCATCAAATAATCTCTTTATTAAAGAGGATCAAAGTCCACATTAGGGGTCGTCTTTGACGACTCTTATGTTCACTTAGTTCTTCTCACTATTAAGAATAATTTGAAATTTACCAATGTACTTCTTATGCTTCTTATCTGCCTTATGTGGTTATTTTTTGTCGAATAATTTATGTTCAGGTACTTGTGTAACTGTATTTACTTCGTTCTAAAATAAATGCCAATTGGCACTCCTGTAAAATCAAAATTTTCGCGCAATTTATTTTCAATATAATTGCGGTAAGGTTCTTTGATATAACGAGGCAAATTGCAAAAGAAAGCAAAATTAGGCGTGTGAGTAGGCAACTGCGTCACATACTTAATGCGGATATACTTTCCCTTAATAGAAGGAGGCGGGTATTTTTCAATCGCTTCTAACATCACTTCATTTAACTTCGAGGTAGGAATTTTACCCACACGTCGTTCTGCAATATCCACCGCTGTTTCTATTGCCTTAAAAATACGCGTCTTTTCAAGTGCAGAAACAAAAATAATCGGAATATCTGTCATAGGAGCTGTTTTACGCAAAATCGCCTCTCGATACTCCTTCATGGTATTGGTTTCCTTCCTCACCAAATCCCATTTATTAACCAATATCATCAATCCTTTGCGCTTCTTAACCGCCAGTCTAAAAATACTCAAATCCTGCCCTTCAATACCTAGTGTTGCATCAATCACCAAGATACATACATCCGCATCATCCATCGCCTTTATGGCCCGCATGACCGAGTAAAATTCCAAGTTCTCATGCACCTTCGCTTTCTTGCGAATACCAGCAGTATCAATGAGCCAAAACTTTTTATCATATCGATTATAGAGTGTATTCACTGCATCACGCGTTGTACCTGCTATATTGGTCACAATATTTCGAGGTTCTCCTACTAAAGCATTGACCAAAGAAGATTTTCCCACATTCGGCTGCCCTATAATAGCAAAGCGCGGAATTTCATCCTTTTGCTTTTCAACTTCATCAGGCATATAACTCGTCATTTCATCTAGTAGTTCACCTGTTCCACTACCACTAATAGAAGCAATAAAATGCACGATATCAAAGCCCAAAGCATAAAACTCATTCGCTGCCAAAGTTCGCTCGTAGTTATCCACCTTATTCACCACCAACATCACTTTTTTGGTTGACCTTCGCAGTATACGCGCCATCTCATCATCAAGGTCAGTAATCCCCGTAGACACATCTACCAGAAAAAGTACCATAGACGCTTCCTCTATTGCAATACGCACTTGATCTCGAATTGCCTTCTCAAACACATCTTCTGAATGGGCTACAAATCCGCCTGTATCAATGACATTGAAGGTCTTTCCATTCCAGAAACTTTCTCCATACTTTCGATCACGTGTAACGCCACTAAAGTTATCCACAATAGCTGATCGCTCCCCTATTAGGCGATTAAATAAGGTTGATTTACCAACATTTGGTCGTCCAACAATGGCGACTGTAAAACTCATAATTTAATATTTTTTTTATTTTTTGGGCGTGCCCCCATTTTTATGGTTTTGCCCGTTCATGCGTCCTCGCATGAACAGACAAAACCATAAAAATGGGGTCGGGCTATTCGTTTGTAGTTGTCTCATACCCGCTTGTTCAGCATATGCCTAGCAGTGTCTTCCGCTGTCAGCCCTGCTAGTCATTGCTTCACAAAAGCGGTTATTTCGCCAAGCTACCACTACTATCCCTCACGCGAGAAACGATGCGACGATTTACGATGCGACGTCCGACGGAAGTACTTTTAACCTTCATTATATAGCATATTGCCAAATGCATCGTTTTCACAAAGGTATAACGCGGGAACGTCCGACGATTGAACGATTTACGTCCGACGAAGGCACTTTTACCCTCGTCGCACCTCGCACCTCGCACAATCACTCATAGCCCCAATTCCGTAAAGTCTTCTCATCATCCCGCCAATTTTCACGCACCTTTACAAACAACTGCAAAAACACCTTTTTACCAACAAACTTCTCAATATCTTTACGAGCTAAGGTACCTACTTTTTTCAGTTTACTACCTCCACGCCCAATAAGGATAGGCTTTTGTGATTTGCGATTGCAAATAATGAGTGACGAAATGCGAACAATGGTTTCCTCCTCTTTATACGATTCAATAAATACTTCTACAGAGTAAGGAATTTCCTGTTTATAGGTTAGCATTATTTTTTCGCGGATAATTTCAGAAACAAAGAAACGCTCAGGTTTGTCGGTTAGCGCGTCTTTGGGATAGTAGGGAGGTCCTACGGGTAACTTTTCGAGTATTTTCTCAAAAACGACTTTCAAATTTTTCTTCTTCAACGCGGAGATCGGGATATATTCGGCTGCGGGAATAATATCTTTCCAAGCGGCCATTTTCTCTAATGCGTCTCCTTCTGAGAGGAGGTCAATTTTATTGAGGAGAAAGATAATAGGTACTTTCACTTTTTTGATACGGTCTTCAAACATACTCGCATCAACTTTGTTTGTTGCATCCACAATAATGAGTAAGACATCTGCATCAACAAGGCTAGTACGCACGAAGCGCATCATTGCTTCCTGCATTTTGTAAGCAGGTGCAATAATACCAGGAGTGTCGGAGTATACTATTTGGAAATCTTCACCATTGACAATGCCGAAGATACGGTGACGAGTAGTTTGGGCTTTAGAGGTGATAATCGCAAGCTGTTCACCTACTAATTCATTCATGAGGGTAGACTTTCCCGCATTGGGGCGTCCGATAATATTGACAAATCCCGACTTATGATTCTCCCCCCATGTGTGTGCATCATTCATTTTATAAAAACTGAGCTATAAAGATACAAAAAACCCTTTCAAAGCTGTTGCCTTGAAAGGGTCAAGATATATCACGTTGATTAGTTGCGGAGGTAGGACTCGAACCTACGACCTTCGGGTTATGAGCCCGACGAGCTACCAACTGCTCCACCCCGCAGTGCAAATATACACCGCTAAATGGAATTCCACAACATTAATTTAACTTTATGAAAAATATTTTTCAGTTTGTGATTTTTTCACATTTAAAATACTATTTATCCAACTGCTCCTGTGAGCTTATAATCGCCATTCAAAACCACTTGTATCATCATATTCATCTTCATTTCGGTGCCATCATCCATCAAAGCAGTTCCATTGATCGTAATGAAATTACCATTGAAAGCCATTGATTTATAATTGAAGGTTTGGATGCGTCGCAACTCATCATAGGTAATTTTACCTTTTTCGTTGGCAATGGAATTATCTACCATATGTAAACCAAATAATTCGGCTAGATATTGGGTAGGAGCTATTTTCATTTTTCCTACTTGTGTTTTATAATGATCTTTCGAACACTTAGCAAAAATACTTGCCCAGTTCTTTTCTTCGACACTTTGTTTTACTTCCTCTAAGAAGGGCATTAACTTTGTTTGGTGGTCGATAGCTGGATACTTAGCAATGAGTGAATCCATTGCGCCATTTATCATTTCTATCTGTGGGCCTTTTTTTTCGTTAGTAACGACTTTTTGGGTTCCTTTACAGCTCCACACTCCAAGTAAAATAGTACTAACTAATACGTATAAAAGTATGTTTTTCATAGGTGCTATTATTTTTAGAATACAAATATAAGGAATGAAAATGAAATGTGCGATGTGCGATGTGCGATGTGCGATGTGCGATGTGCGATGTGCGATG
>JAHDHP010000050.1 GCA_020631245.1 Bacteroidota bacterium
AGACGTTGCGCGCAACGTCTCTACGGCAAGCTACCACTACTATCCCTCACGCAAACCCATGATTGGGTGATTGCATGACTGGATGATGGGATGGGCGTTACTCTAAAATCCATATAATCTGTGCTTTTGCACGTCGAACACCAATAAATCTGACTCCTGACTCCTCTATGGACTATGGACTGAATGCTATAGACTAAAAACTAAAAATATGTTAAAGTATATTCTGAAACGTCTGCTACTCATGATTCCGACCTTTATCGGTGGAACCTTCTTAGTATACTGTATCATCAGTATGATTCCCAATGGACCCATTGACAGAGCTATTACACAGCTTCAAATGGGGGGAGCTACGGCTGGTGAAGGAGTAATGAGTGGAGGAGGTAGTGGGCAAGAAGCCAAAATTGATGAAAGAGTATTAGAAATGCTTCGTAAACAATACGGTCTAGATCAACCTTTCTTTATCCGTTATTTAGTTTGGTTAGGTGTTTATCCACGAGAAACCCAATCGAAAAAAATTGCCTTTGGAAAACCCTTCCGTGAAAACGTAAAGTTGATAGAAAATGAGAACAATGAAAAGTTCTACATCCAACGATGGATAAGGGTCGATAAAGAAGGCGATCAGATAAAAATCTTTAAAAGTGGGAAGGGGGCCGATTATGCCTTTGACAATGTACCTGAGTTGCCCAATCATACCGAAATAACGGATTGGTTTCCCTCCAATGATTGGGATATTGGGGAAGAAAAAGACGGGCAAATAAGTCTATCTCAATCGGCCTTTAGTGGTATTTTTACGGGCGACTTGGGGGTTTCTCATGTACACAATCGCAGTGTCTGGAAACTAATTCGAGAACGAATGCATGTATCGCTCTACTTTGGTATTATAGGCTTTTTACTGAGCTATTTGGTATGTATACCACTCGGTATATCGAAAGCCATTCGTCATAATACTACTTACGACTTTCTCACAAGTACCTTGATTTTTATGGGATATGCAGTTCCAGCTTATGCACTAGGTGTCTTATTACTCAAGTTATTGGGTGGAGGTGGTTTCTTAGGTGTTGAAATATTTCCATTAGGAGGTTTCCGATCCGAAAACTTCGATGAGCTATCCTTCTTAGGAAAAGTGTGGGATCAAATACATCACACTATCTTACCTGTTATTTGCTACATGGTTGGCTCTTTTGCAGTGCTTACCTTATTGATGAAAAATTCGCTCATGGAAAATCTGAGTCAAGATTATGTGCGGACTGCTTTTGCAAAAGGCTTACCTGAAAAAACGATCATCTTCAAACATGCTGTTCGAAATTCTTTAATTCCTATTGCTACGGGTTTAGGTGGCATTGTTGGAATTTTCTTGTCTGGTTCTTATCTCATCGAGTTTGTATTTAACATTGATGGGATTGGACTTTTAGGTTTTGAAGCCATCAAAAATATGGATTATCCCATCTTTATGGGCTTTACCGTACTCTCTATTCTTGCCTTACTGATTGGTAATTTAATATCAGATATTTTATATGTAGTACTAGATCCACGAATTCAGTTTACATAAAATCTGAATCATTGTAAGTAGGGCAAAATCTTTGGCACCCATTCATTTTTATTACACATTACAAAACTCCCCTCCTCGGAGGGGTTGGGGGTGGGTTGATACACAATGAAATGTCGAATAATTGATGCCCATGTAGTTAAAAACAAAATCGAATAAAAAGAACATTATGTTTTTTAAGAAGAAAAATAAAGATCAGGATCGCTCCGAATCCATAATGGAAAAAAGGATTATTAATTTTAAAAAAATTAAACGGGCCTATTATTCCTTTATCATTTTGAGTGGACTTTATATCCTCAGTATTTTTTGTCCCTTATTGATCAATAATCAGCCATTGGCAGTTAAGTACGAAGGCTCGTATTACTTTCCCGCATTTACCGACTTTTTTGATGGCTTCTTGGGGAAAGTAGTCAACTTTAAATACTATAATGGGTCAGATTTTGGACAAAGTCAAGAGACGAGTTTCCGCCAATTGAAGAAAGTATTTAAGGAAGAAGGCAAAGGGAATTGGGTAATGATGCCTCTATATTCTTATGGACCTATTGAAACACCATTAAATGAATTTCCCGAAGGAGTAGAACCGCCTACTGCTCCAGATGCACAGCATTGGTTTGGAACCGATACCCAAGGCCGTGACATTTTTGCAAGGGCCTCTTATGGTTTTTTCATATCCATTTCATTTGGACTGTTAGTGACCATTTTGTCCTATATTCTGGGAATAGGAATGGGGGCTTTACTGGGCTATTTCGGAGGCCGATTAGATCTTTATGGACTGCGTGTTATTGAGATATTTAGCACCCTGCCCTTTCTATTTGTCATGATGATTTTGGTTCAGTTTGCACGCCCTAGTTTTGCTTTATTAGCAGCTATGTATGTCTTTATTAAGGGCTGGATCGGGATTACCTACTATGTGCGGGCAGAATTTTATCGAGAAAAAGCGCGTGATTATGTGGCTGCTGCTACGGCTATGGGACAGTCGAATTTTAAGATTATGTTTAAGCATATTCTCCCCAATGCACTGACCTCTGTTATTACCTTTGCTCCTTTTGCTATTATTGGATACATCGGTAGTTTGGTAGCTCTCGATTTTCTGGGTTTTGGATTACCAACTCCTACTCCAAGTTGGGGGGAATTGATTCAACAAGGAGCAAATCAAGATACTAAGTACTGGTGGATTATTATTACACCTCTGGTCTTGCTGTTCTTGACACTCACCACCGTTACCTTTATTGGGGAGGGAGTGCGACAAGCATTTGATCCGAAAGAGTACGCTAGATTGCGTTAAAATTAAGTATCATTACATTGAAATTTATAACTCAGCTATATTATGAGTGACTTATTATTAGAAGTAAAAAACTTAAAAACCTATTTCCATACAGAAAATGGAACGGTAAAGGCAGTAGATGATGTGAGCTTTAACTTACATAGCGGTGAGACTGTGGGTATTGTAGGAGAATCAGGATCGGGAAAGTCAGTAACTAGTTTATCTATTATGCGATTGATTCCAATGCCTCCAGGAGAGTTTGCAGGCGGAGAAGTGATCTGGCATAAAGATGATGGATCGAAAGAAAATCTCTTGGAAATTCCGATTGAACGAATGCGGGATTATCGAGGAAACGATATTTCGATGATTTTTCAAGAGCCAATGACCTCGCTCAATCCTGTTTTTACCTGTGGTGATCAGGTAGTAGAGACTATTGTTTTACATCAAAATATATCAGAGGCAGAAGCGAAAAAAAGAACGATTGCTCTTTTTGATCAGGTAAAACTACCGACTCCTGAACGGATATTTGATGCCTATCCACACCAAATATCGGGTGGGCAAAAGCAGCGGGTAATGATTGCCATGGCGATGGCTTGTGAGCCTAAAATCCTCATTGCAGATGAGCCGACAACCGCACTAGATGTGACGGTTCAAAAGCGGATTTTGGAGTTGATGTTGAACTTACAAAAAGAGAAGGGATCGACCACGATTTTCATTACCCACGATTTAGGGGTTATTGCCGAAATTGCGGATCGTGTAATTGTGATGTACAAAGGGAAGATAGTAGAACAAGGTACCGTCTTGGATATTTTCTCTAATCCGCAACACCCATATACAAAGGGGCTTTTGGCTTGTCGTCCACCACTTCACAAACGCTTGTATCGTTTGCCGACGGTAAAGGATTTTATGGAAGTCGGTTCAGATGGAAAAATTATTGAGAAAATTAGCTCGGTGGAAGATGCGCTCAAAGCAGTAGAGATAAAAGCGGAGGATCGGGAAGCAAGGATTAAGGAGATGATGAGTAAACCTCCGATTCTTCAAGTGCAAGGCTTAAAAACCTATTTCCCTGCAAAGAAAAATTTCTTTGGGAAGGTACTGAGCTATGTAAAAGCAGTAGACGATATTAGTTTTGATGTATATCCTGGTGAGACGCTTGGATTAGTAGGTGAATCGGGATGTGGTAAAACCACATTAGGAAGAACGATCTTACGCTTAGTGCCAGCCACTGCGGGTAAGGTCATTTATAAAGGAAAGTCGATTCTTGATTTGAGCAAATCGGATATGAAGGATATGCGTCGCGACATGCAGATCATTTTCCAAGATCCATATTCTTCTTTGAATCCACGTATGACGATTGGGGCGGCGATTATTGAACCATTACAGATTCATGGTATTGGGGCGAATGATAATGAACGAATGGATAAGGCCCGCCAGCTTTTAGAAACGGTGAGTATGCAGGCTGACCATGTGAATCGTTATCCGCATGAGTTTTCGGGTGGGCAAAGACAGCGTATTTGTGTGGCGCGTGCATTGGCTTTAGAGCCTGAGTTTATCATCCTTGATGAGTCGGTTTCGGCTTTAGATGTATCGGTACAGGCACAGGTACTTAACCTACTGAATGAGCTTCAGGATAATTATGGGTTTACCTATATCTTTATTTCGCATGACTTGTCAGTCGTGAAGTTTATGTCGGATCGAATGGTGGTGATGAATCAAGGAAAGGTAGAAGAAATGGGGGATTCGGATGATATTTGTTATAATCCGCAACGAGCGTATACACAAAAACTTGTTTCGGCGATTCCAGAGGGGCGTTTGGAGGATATTAAGGAGCGGTTTGCTAGGAAGAATGGGTAAACGATGGAACGGTTTACGGTTGAACGATGGAACGGTTTACGGTTGAACGATGGAACGGTTCACGGTTGAACGATTAAATGAAAAGCGTGTGACAATTACGATTGAATGTAATTGTCGCACGCTTTTGTGTTAGAATGAAGGGTGAATCTTTTGTCGGACGTCTATCGTTCCACCGTTTAACCGTTCAATCGTCTTTCGCGTGAGGGATAGTAGTGGTAGCTTAGTGAAATAGCTGCCTTGTGGAGTAAGGACTAGCAGGGCTGACAGCGGAAGACACTGCTAGGACTATACGGAACAGGCAGGTATGAACTAACTACAAACGGATAGCCCGACCTTTTCCTCCTCGTGCCTGTTCATGCGTGGACGCATGAACGGGCGAGGAGGAAAAGGGCACGCCCGCCAACTAAAAAAAGCCCCTTTCGAAATACATCGAAAGGGGCTTAATATACCCGTACTTGTTAAAAAATCATTACTTATTCTACGACAATCTTTTGGCGTTTGGCGTCTCCTTGTGGGGTTGCTTGCTCCAGAATGTAGATGCCCGGTGAAAGGGTATGTATGGGTAATACTTGCTTTCCTGTTTGTAAGGTGTAGTTGGCAACGATTCTACCATCTAGTGTGTAGATATTGATATATCCATTGGTAGCGGCAGTGGTAACGGTGATGCTTTCGGTAGCTGGGATTGGGTAAACTTGGAATAAGTCGTTGTTTTCTTCCCAGGGCATTGTTTTCTTTATCGACACTTCATCGGTAGCTCTACAGCCTTCTGGAGTGATGACGGTGACGGTGTAAGTGCCTGCTTCTTCTGCAACGATGGTGGCTGTTTCTGCTCCATTAGACCAGTGGTATTCCCATTCGCTACTTCCATAGGCGTCGAGTAGTATGGATTCGTTACTGGATAATTCTATTTCTTCGTATCCTAGGTCAACTTCTGGTGCTTCGTTGGCTTCGATTTGAACGCTTGTGATAGCGGTACAGCCATTGATATCTGTGACTTTGAGGGTGTATTCACCAGCAGGTACATTGGTAATTGTTCGCCCTTCCATACCATTGCTCCATTCATATGAGATGATGATTTGATTGTGGTATAATACATCGGCAGTTGCAACACCATTGTCTAATCCGCAAATGGTAGCTCGTGTATTTACTTCGAGTTCAAATGCGTTTCCTGCTGGGCAGATAACTGAAATTTCTTCTTCCTCGTTTTCAAATTGTTCCTCGTCTTCATTGTTTCTAAGATCTGAGCTACTGATACCACCATCTGGTGTATAGTAATCATCAATGTAATTTGTTACGGTAGTGAGGTCTTCTTCATTGACTACTGATGATATTCCATCGTCAAGAATGTGATCGGTTAATGGTGCTAATGGTTCATTAATTTCATCTTCATTGTCGATTATTGGTTCGTCTGTTGAATTTGGATTGTTTCCATCTGGTGCATCAACACTAGTAGGGACTAGTATATCGTCAGGTGGATTTCCTCTTCCTCCTCCTTTCTTCGTTCTTGTGATCGAAAAGGTTTCGATTTGTGTACAGCCTTGATCGGTGGTAATGGTTACAGAATATTCCCCTTTTGGTTTGTTTTCAATGTAACTTCTTCTTTCGCCTGTACTCCATTGGTAATAAAGTCTAGCATTGGTATTGATGATTAATGCAATTTTTCCTTCACTTTGTCCTGTTGGACTAGGGGTAATAACTGCCGATACGTCCAATTCGATTGGTGTTTCAGGAATTTCAAATTCTACTGTTTCTCCACATCCATTGGCAGATCCGACTAATACATGATACTTTCCAGCAGCAAGATTTTCTAAAGTCGTTGATCCTGTTTTTCCATTACTCCAATCAATTTGTTGCAACATAATGTCGGCAGAAATAGTGGCAGTACCATTGTTTTGTCCACATACAGAAGGTGTTACAGATACAACTGTATTTAAGGCTGGACGGTCAGATTCTACTTTAACTACCTCTGTATATTCACAACCGTATTCGTCGATGATGGTAGCTGTATAGGTTCCTTCTGGAAGCATTCCTCTGTATTCGCCTGTACTTCCATCTTCCCAAGTGATGCTTTCGATTTTTACAGTATTGGTAAATCGAAGTAATACTTGTCCGTTATCATAGCCACAAGAGCTATTGCCTACTAGTGCTAATATCTTAGCTTGTAGTGATGCATTGATTGTTGTAGAAAGGGTGTGTTCACAACCATTACGGTCGGTCATTACTAGTGAATAATCACCTGCTGGTACATCTACCAGGTTACGAGAAGTACTACCATTACTCCATAAGTAGCTAACGATATCGTCAGGAGTGCTATTGATGCGGAGAAATACGGCACCGTTTTCTTCTCCACAGGTGGTGTTTTGTAGTTCGAGTGTTGCATCTACTTCAAGTGTTTCTGTCGCTATTACTAATACGTCTGCTGTTTGCATACAGCCATCGCTATTGGTGATAGTTACTCGGTAAATGCCAGGCTCAAGGTCTTCAATCGTTGGCGTTGTTTGTCCATTGCTCCAAACAATACTGCTAATTTCTACATCTTCTTCTACTGTTACTGAAGCAGTACCTCCACCTTTGCAACCTGCAGGTGTGCTACTTGCCGTAATTTTAAAGTTGCTATTCGTTTGCTCGATTGTTTTACAGGCGTTTGCGACACATCCTGAGATATCTGTTACTGTGACACAGTAAGTATCAGCGGATAAACCTGAAATACGTTGACTATTATCACCATTACTCCAAGTATAGCTTGCTAATTCATTGTTTGAGAGTCCTATTACTTCTAGTGCGGCACTCATACCATCGCACCCACCTTCGGTTGTGACAAGGTTAATTTTTAGCTCTTCAGAAGGTAAGATATTTACTTCTTTGGTACTTGAACAACCCCCTTCACTAGTTACTGTTACGGTGTATTGACCAGGAGAAAGGTTAGCTATTTCTTTGCTTGTTTCGCCATTACTCCATAGGTACGTCCAGTTATTGTCTCCTCTTTCTCTACTTACACTTGCATAACCATTCTGGAAGTTACATTTGGTGTCCATCTGTGTGATTTCGAATGTAGGGGAAGACTTTCCATTTACTCTAATTTGATCGATAGTTTGGCAACCATTCGCATCACTAACTGTTACACTATATCTTCCAGGAGCCAGCTCGCTAATTGTTGGTGTTGTTTCCCCATTGCTCCATAAGTAAGTAAGGTTGCTATGTCCGCTAGTTACGTCTACACTAATTGTTCCATTTGAGTCGTCACAGTCAGCATTTGTTCTTTGTAGTTCGATACTTGGTCCTTCTTCGGAAGAGATAATGACTTCTATTGTTTGTGTACAACCTTTGCTATTGGTAACAGTTACTGAATAGATACCGGCTTCTAGCATATCCACTTCTTGGTCAATTGCTCCATTGCTCCAATCGAAATAATAAGTATCTCCATCATTAGGTACTTCAATCGTAGCTGATCCATTGTTGTTTCCACAAGTTGCATTTTTAGAGCTATAAGTAAATGCAGCAACCTCTGGTTGTTCGATGGTGGTCTCTTGGATAGAGAAGCAACCAAATTCATCTGTTACGGTGACGGTGTAAGTACCCGCTGCTAAATCAACTATACTTTGAGTCGTTTCGCCATTACTCCAAATATATTGAATCTCATTTCCACCTGTTAGGCGGTTAGCTATTGCTGTTCCATCATGTCCAGCACAAGTCGCATCTTCTTTGCTAATGTCTACTCTCAATGCTTCAGAGGCATCTATTGTGAAGGTATCAGTAAATGTACAGCCATCCATATCGGTAACAGTAACTGCATAATTACCAGCAGTCAAATTAGTACGTTCCATAGTTGTTTCGCCATCATTCCATAAGTAGCTTACGATTTCTGTATCCGTTTCTTGACTGAGATTAATACTTCCGTTATTCAGTCCACAAGTCGTATTGTTTTTTGTTGCTACCATTTGTAGTGATCCACTAGCTGTGATTTCCACTTTTTCGACTGTTTGACAACCATTGACATCGGTTACTATTACTTCATAAATACCCGCAGCTTTATCTGTAATTTTAGCTGTTGTTTCTCCTGTATTCCAAAGATAAGAAGCGATTTCTTGCTCCCCATCAATAATTACTTCAGCAGTACCATTTTCGATTCCACAACTAGCTTCTTTCGTGCTAATAGAAACACTAGGGCCATCAATCGAATTGACTAAGCTTCCTGCACTACTTTGACAACCATAAATATCGGTAACAGTAACACGGTATAGCCCTTCCGATATGTCTGTCAATTCTTTGGTTGTAGCACCATTACTCCAAAGGTAAGAGGCAATTTCACCACCACTTAATTGATTAATTTTGACAGTTCCATTTTTAGCTCCACAGCTTTCATCTGTAGTGATTAATTCAACACTTACATCCTCTGAACCTTCGATTTCAAATTCTTTTGTTGTAAAGCACTCCTCATAATAGACTGTTACTTTGTAAATGCCTGCATCTAAAGTAGAGATAGATGGGGTAGTAGCTCCTGTTGTCCAAAAATAGCTAGGATTGGTGTTAGGTACTTTAGCAAGGTTAATAGCCGCTTTACCATTTCCTTTTCCACATGTAGTAGATGTTGTTATCACTTCAAATTGAGGGGCTAAAGGAGTGGTAATATCGTTAGATGCTGAAGATGCACATCCTTCACCTGTTTTTACGGTTACGGTATAGGTGCCTGCATCTAGACCAGTAATTTTTTGAGTAGTCGCTCCTGTATTCCATACAAAGCTTACATCTTTCAATCCATCAGGAATAATGGCAGTAGCTTCTCCATTCATTTTACCACAGCTTGCATTTTTCACTTCTACAGAAATATCAATATCTGCTCCACCAGGCACAATAACTGTTTTTTCTATTTGACAATCATTAATATCCGTGATCACAACTTGGTACATACCAGCAGAAAGCTCACTAAGAGAAGCTGCTTTTTGTCCAGTGTTCCATTCATACGATTTGATCTCAACACCTTCAAGAGGAGTAATGGTAGCCGAACCATTTGCAATTCCACAATCAGCAGGTGTAACAGCAATACTAACATCAGGGGTAATTGATTCTTCAATCGTCGCACTAAGTGTTTGTGTACATCCTGTATCATCTGTAATGGTAGCTGTATAAGTTCCAGCAGCTAGGTTAGAAATACTTCGCGTTTTTTCTCCATTATTCCATGCTATGCTTTCAATATTGTTAGGTCCATCATACTGAATGCTTACTGATCCATTTGTTTCGCCACATCTAGTATCTTCTTTTGTAATCGTCGCATTTAGGGCAGTAGAAGCTTCAATAGTAAACTCTTTAGTTACTGTACATCCATTTTTATCAGTAACTGAAACACTATAAGCAGCAGCCGTTAAATCTTGTACTTCATTTACTCCTATTGTTCCATTACTCCATTCAATCGTAGTCACCTCATCAGGCTTAGATATGTCAATACTTGCCATTCCATTTTCTAAACCACAAGAGGTGTTAGTAGTAGATAAATTGACTTCAAGAGGCATCATATCTTTAATCGTGATACTCGTTGATGCGGTACAATTATTAGCATCGGTTATCGTAAGGCTATATGCTCCTCCTTGAGTAATTGTAAGCGATGATTCTGTTGATCTATCATCCCATTGGTAAGAGATAGGCTCAACGGCATTGCTTATGCTCGAAAAGATTTTTATGGTGTTACAGTCGATATAGGCATTGTCTAGACTAACAGAAACAGCATCAGAGGAATTGATCGTTGCGGTTCTTTCACTAGAACAACCTTTCTCACTTGTGATGGTCACCGAATATTTTCCTCCTTCTACATTTTCAATACTTTGAGTTGTCGCTCCATTACTCCATAAATAGCTTACTAATTGTGGAGGGTCTGTATTTTCTACTTCAATAGCAAGGCTTCCATTCGCTAATCCACAAGACGTGTGGCTCACTAGTATATCCGTAATTTTAGGACAAGGTTGCTCTGAAATAACAACTTCTTGGCAACTTTCTGCTACACAACCATCAATAGAAGCAGTTAAGCATACTTTGTAAGTGCCAGCTTCCTTATAAGTATGAAAGATTACATTTCGTTCGATAATTGTACCATCCCCTAAATCCCATACATAAGTCGCATCCACATTCACAGAATCAGGTTGTAGGGCCAAATTCATAGGTGAGTTAGCGTTGGCAGTAAAAGCAGCGTCTAAATGATGTACTTCAAATATTTGGGAGGTGGTATCACTACATTTGTCATTAAATACAACCAGTGAAACTTCATAGCTTCCTGGTTTTTCAAATACATAATTCAAGTTTGTTTGTCCAGAAACAGACTCTCCGTTTACTAACCAATTATTGAATAACTCAAATGCCATTGTTTCATTTAAAAACGTACTTCTTTCCCCTAAACAAGTCGGAGTAGATTGAGAAAATGCGGCAACTAAATCACAATCTTCTTCTTGTTCTTCAGGAGAACTACTAAGTCCACTCATAATAAAAGAAACATCTTGCTCACCTCCTTGTAAATCACCTTTATGGAAAATATGCACTTTATACTCACCCGCTTCAGGAGTTGCGATAAATACCTTTTCTACATTATCAACCAAGTTATTTCCTTTTGTAGCAGCATTCGAAGGATTAGCAGGGTTTAGTTTGTAGGGGTAAAACAATTCACCATCTGATACACGCTCTATACGAATATCAAGGTCATTCACTAGCATTGGCGTTCTTGAGTTTAGTTGGGCTATACGAACAGTCGATGCAGGGTCATTCCAGCTGATCGTTGTAGCAAGCGGACTTGTACCATCTGAATAGATAGAGTAGGAAATACTTTCACCTTCCATTAAAGTTGTTTCTTCAAGTTGTGCATAAACATCTTCTTCGTCAAAATTACTTGCTAGTACATCTATAGCCGCTTTGGTATTCAATAAACCCCATCCAAACATATAATCAGGTCCTTCTGCTGGTCCTGCTTCCGCTGCTGTATGAATAGCTAAACCCTTGAGTGTCGCCGCTTTTAGATAAGCTTCTGTTTGGCTGTGGTTGTATTCTTGGACAAGAGCTAGTCCACCAGTTACACTAGGAGTAGCCATAGACGTACCACTAGCAATACCATAAAATCGGTTATTCGTATTGGGAATCGTAGAATATACATCATGACCATTCGCCGAAATATCAGGCTTAATACGACCATCATCTGTTGGTCCCCAAGAACTGAAACGCGTCATTTCTACATCATCTGCTGCTGTATAATTCAATAAATCTCTACTTGCACCAACAGATAATACGTTTTTAGCAACAGCTCCATGCGACATACAATCAAAACCATCAGCTCCTCCATCAGGGTTTCTAGGAAGATTGGAAGGCTCCCATTCTCTGGTTGTATAATTGAAGGCTAAGTAAGTTTGACCTTCCGCAGGGCCTAACTGAGAACGATCATTTCCAGCTGCACAAACAATCAAATAGTCGGGATAATCATTAGCAACTAAATCAAAATCTCTAGAATCTTGACTATAAAAACCAAAGAAAAAGTCTTCGTCTTCACTAAGTGGATCATAACCATACCAATACCAAATACCCGTTTGTTGATTCAAACTCCAACCTGCGTTAAGTCCGTAAGAGTGGTTCGAAAGCAATAAACCTTTATTAGCTTCTTCTCGCATTTCGAGAATATCATTGTGCCAATCAAAAGTGCTTACATTTAATTTATTCGCCATGCCGATTGCTTCAGGGTCTATTCCTTTAGCCGCAATGGTTCCTGTTACATGTGTCGCATGCCAGTGAATCTCCTCTGCTCCAGCATCTTTTTGAGAAATACGATTTTCAAACTCTGGATGTGTACTATCTGTTTCACCTGCATCCCACACTGCTACTTTTACGCCAGTTCCTCTTAATGGAATCTGGATACCAGGATGTTTCCATGTCTTGTCAATACCACACGTTTTAGCGGCATTTAGGTTGTGCGTCACCAAAACACGAGGTAAGTAATGCCCATTTCCTAAGGAGTATACCTGATTGGTTTGGTAGGTAGTTGATACGCCAAAAGGCGTTTGAGCGAAAGTAGAATTGTTTATTGATAAAATAGTGCTAAGGACGAGCCAAGTGCAAATCCAAAGTTGTCGGGTGTTATTAATTGCTTTCATTCTTAAAGTAATTTTTTATTATAGTTAGTTTTTGTTTAAAAGTTTTTTGGCGGAATTTTTTTGGGGCGTGCCCCCATTTTTACTGATGCAGATGCCACCAGCGAAGACGCTGGCGGGAGCATCTGCATCAGCAAAAATGGGGTCGGGCTATTCGCTTGTAGTTGTCTTGTAGAAATAGTGTGTGGCTAAAGCCCTAGCAGTGTCTTCCTTCGTCAGCCCTGCTAGTCCAAGCCCCACTACTTTTCTACTTCGGCAAGCTATCGCTACTATCCCTCACGCTTTCCCCTCCTCGGAGGGGCTAGGGGTGGGTTTATGACTGAATGGCGAAAGTTTATATTCTAAGATTACTAGATAAGCTCTGATATACAAGCCATTCGAAGTAGGTATCGAATGCATTTTTTTGAGTAGCTGTTTGTAATAGGATATTTTTTTGAAGCAGCTTTTCGACGAGTTTTATTCTATTTTTTTTGATCCATTCTTGAAGGCTACGTAAGCCTTGTTGTTTGTTTTCGAGTAGGATAATGGCTTGTAAAAGTTGATTCCAAATAGTACATTTTGAGCGTTCTGCATAATTATTTTGAAAATGGGTAGCTACATAATTTAATGCTTCCTTTGAAGCGTTAGGATATAGCTTTTGCATAGTGTTAGGTGTAATGGGCAAGCGATAGATGACTCGGATACTAAACTCAAATTTTGAAATTTGGTGTTTAGGAATTAGGCGGTACATTTGAGTCCGAAATATAGTAGGAGATACAGAAGGAGTTTTGGGTCTGATAGCTACTTCGTCGTGCAATTCTTCTGTTTGATGACGACGCAGACTGCGGAAAATATCTTTGAGTGTAAAAACAGTAACTCGGTAGAAGAAGGTTTTAAAGAGTGATTGTCCTTTAAAATTTTTGAGTCGTCCTTGAGCTAATTTTAAAATGAGTTGATCATTTACTTCTTGTAGGAGTTGCTTTCTGAGGTGTTCAGAAGAGGTGTTTCCATAACGACGAAGATGCTCATTGATAATACGGATAGTTTGTGCTTGGTATTTGTAGACCAAAGTTGGGTTACTATCTTTTAAAAGTTGAAGATCGTAGAGGTCATTACAATAAGTGCGGGCTAGGTCTTCTAATTGACTTTTACTAACCTGCTGTTGTTTCTTAGCTAATTTCTCTGCTACCTTATGTTGGAGTAGTTGAGATAAGCTTTTGTGTTGTGAAGGAGAAAAACAACCTTTTCTAGCCCAATTCTTTAATTCTTTATCTAGAATAATGGAGTAAGAGGTAGGATGATTCTTGAGCCAGTTCTTAGGATTGATTGTAAGTAAACTAGACATGAGGCATTTTTTTATTGTTAAAATTAATTTTTCTTATCTTGCATGAAGCAACAGCAGACATTCACCTGTTTATGACAAGATTGAAAAAAGGTTACCCTGTTTTTTGCAAATTATTTTACATTTTTTTACCTGTTATGTATTTTTGTCAGAAAATCAATTGTTAAAGTGGTATTGCACACAGATAATAAATTTTTGACGGCCCTATTAGAAAATGATGAACGCCTTATAAGACAACTCTATGATGATTGTCAAGAACGCGTTATTCGCTTTATTGAAAGTAAGGGGGGAACGCGCATGGAAGGAGATGAGGTTTTTCAGGAAGCAATTTTAGTTGTATATAGGAAAGCAAGGAAAGATGGACTTTTTCTAACGAGTGGTATTTATACGTTTATACAGAGTGTTAGCCGAAACATTTGGTACAAGAAGTTGCGAGATCGGAAACATGAATCAATAGGAGGTTTTGAGACGGAGGCAGAAAAAGATGGCACACAGCAGTTGGTGATCCAAAATGATTGTTATGAATTATATCGCAAGTACTTTCGACAATTAGGTAGTGAATGTAAGGATATATTAAAGCGGCATTTTGCCAAAGAACGAGATAAAGAAGTAGCGGAAGATTATGAGATAGCTCCAAGTCTTTTGAGAAAACGTCGATTTGATTGTAAAAAGAGATTGATAAAATGGATTAAAGAAGATGAAGAATACAGGCAGTTGATGTGGCAAAAAGAACATTTGGATTAGAAAATTGATTTTTTTGTATGAAAGTGGGTAACCTTTTTAGGAGTATGGTATTAAGGATAAAACCACTTAGAGTTTATCTCTACTCGTACATTAGAAACGATTGAATACAATACTATGAGTACAGAACAGCAAAAATATGAGTTAATTGAAAAGTATCTTCGAGGAGAATTAACTGGAAGTGCTTTACATGCTTTTCAGGCACATATGCGCGAGCACCCCGAATTTGCAACTGAAGTTGAATTACATAGAGATATTGAGGATGCAATTATGGATGATGGTGCATTTAGCTTACAACAAACATTACAGAAAATAAGTCAAGAGAAGAACACAGAGGTTGACGATAATAGAACAACCTTGCGTACTAGAAAAATTCCTGCTGAAACAGGAAAAGTTCGTTCTTTACGACCTATTTTAGCGGTAGCGGCTATGCTTGTCGTCGGTTTATTTCTTGCTTTTGTGTTGGGTTTATTTAATCCTAGCCCTAGCAACAATAATTCACTAGCAAATCAAGAAGATACCATCCGACAGAATGAGTCTGTTGCTCAAACAGATAATAAAGAGTCGTTAAATGAAGAAGATAAACCTTCGGAGAAGCAGAAGGCGATAAATAAGGAAATACAAGAAAAAGAAGCTATTGCTCAGACTAATGATGGATCAAATATTAGAAGAGATATTTCTACAACAGATAGAGGTGCCGCCTCACCAGGAAGTGAAGTTGTTTCCGCCATTGTGTCGAAAGATTCTAACCGACTAGATAAAGAAACCCTTGATGCGATCAATAAGGCGGTAGATACCTTGAAAAATGTAAAGGATATTGTAATTGAATTGCCAAGTTCTCCCAATTCAGGAAAAGGGCATGAGAATAGTACAGGAGGAGACTCAAATAAATTGAAGAATTTATATGATGATATTCAGCCCTCTCTAGCAGGATGGTCGAAAATCGAAAAGAATGGACTTTGGGGATATATTGATAATAAAGGAAATGAAGTGATCAATCCTATTTATAATGCGGTTGGAATATTTTCAGAAGGATTGGTGAAAGTGAAGAAAGGAGGTAAATGGGGATATTTGAATCAGCGTGGTGTATTAGTCATACCGATTAGTTATAAGGACGCGAATGACTTTAAGAATGGCAAGGCATTAGTAAAAACGAGTAGTGGACAATTTTATATTGATAAATTAGGGAATAGAGTGAAATAGATAGCCTCTTAACAAAAAGTAAAAACCCACATAAGAATAAACTTATGTGGGTTTTTATGTTATTGAGGAGATAAAGTCAATTGATGCGTTTGGTATTTACTGATCGAATCTTGATGCATCAATTGTGGGCGAAACTTCCCTTCGATAAATAGCTCTGCTTGATCATTATAGAAGGGACTCATGACATTACCCGATTGACCAGTAGGCAAAACACTCCATGTATTTTGTAGATCATGTAAGCCAATTATCTTACGCATAGCAGGTCCATAAATGACTTCATAATTCCCAGTTGTATCGGCAAAAAAGCCTTGATTATTAATCACTGCATTCCCTCCCGCCACAGGAAAAGGTCCCACATTAAATAATAGATTAAATGGTTTTTGTCTACCAATCGGATGTTTATGTTCGAGGGTATGTACATTGCCCCAAGCCCAATCATTAGCAAGTGTAGATTTGAGGTCGCGCACGGTATGTCGAAATGCTTTTTCGAAAATCATCGCTCGTGTTTCTACTTTGTTTGGCGTGTTGACATTATCCCACCATTTAGATTGTTCATTGGAGATAAATTGGTCGATACTGCGACGGAAAGTAAATGTTTTTTGAAAAGTAGCCAATGCTTCTTCTCCTATTTCATCTTCCATGGTGTATTTGAAAATATACTGTAATAGTTTGTTGTAAATAGTCGGTGCATGACTATTGATATGATGATTCCCGTCCCACTTTTCTAAGGTTTGCAGCGCATCATTAAAACTTCTTACCTGTGTTTTTTTAATCGTTTGCGAGATCGGAGTTATTATGTTTTGTGCTATTTGGGCATGAACACTCGATTTGTCATCCAGTATAAACTGCTGCATATCTTCGATGCTCCATTTTTCTTTAGAGTCTAGGAGGTGCAAAATTCGTTTTGCTCTATTTTCTGGCACATAATAACCTGGATAAAAATTGCCAGTAGTGCTATCGGGTTGGTTATTGGCAGAGTAGAGGTAATGCGTACTAGGGTTGATATTTTTGGGATTGAAATGAGAATCATAAAAACCAAGAGGCTCATCTTTTCCCGTAGTTCCGTCTAATAAGAAGGCGGAAACCACATGAGTAGGGCGTTTGATAAGGTGCCCTGCTGTAAACCACGCAATGTTATTTTGTTTATCGGCATACATGACATTGAGTCCTGGGGCACTGATAAGTGATACCGCTTTTTCGACATCTTCAGGTTTTGTCGCATTTATAATTTCATAGGAGGCTTCTAACAGTCGGCAAGGAGTTTTTAGGAAGGTCCAGTAAATAGAAATGGCTTCCTCCTTGTTGAACTCTTCAAACAGTCCACTTACCAATGGTCCATGTCTACCTTTCTTGATTTGAAGAAGTATTTCTTCCTCACCTTTTACAGGAATTGACTCTTCTGTTATTTCCATTTTTTCCCAATGATCATTGACCCAAATTTGTGTAGAATCATTGGTATTTAGCCTTTCTTTATAAAAATCGACATCATCATTTTCGAGCATTGTCAAACCAATTGCCATGTTAGGTGTATGACCTAATGGTGGAAATGGATAGCCCGCTAAGAAGTTGCCATATATACTTTTATTCGGGTATTCGAGATGTGCTTCATACCATACTGCTGGTTGCCCATATCCTATATGTGTATCATTACAGAGAATAGGTAGACCAGTGGTCGTTTTTGTTCCATCAACGATCCAACTATTACTGCCTGCGAGAAGTGGTACGGGTAAGTCCTCCACAATTTGGTTGATTTCTGTAGCTACTTGTTCGAATACTTGGCTGATAGAAAGAGAATCAGGACTAATTAGACTTGGCTTTTTTATAGGAATAGTTGTCGCGTTTTTGGGCCAGTCAATGGCTATGTCTTTCATATAGTCATGCCCTAACTCAGCCTGAATTTTATTGATAATAGGATCGGTACGAAAACCTTCCGCGAAGCCAAAAGACATATAGGCGATAGTGAGATAGAGGTCATGAGCTTCAAAAGGAGTTTTGGGGATATTGAGAATGGTAAATTCGATAGGGCTTGGGCCTGTTTGAATAAAATGATTAATCCCATCTACATAAGCGAGTGCCGCTTTTTGGTAGTCATGCTTGGCAGGAAGGAGGAACTCTTTAGCAGATGCTTTTGCTTTGTTTTCGACTCCCAATGTACGGAATAACTGATCGGTTTTGACTAATTCAGTCCCTAAGATTTCGGCAAGTCTGCCCCGCCCAATCCGTCGGATTAGTTCCATTTGAAAGAGGCGATCTTTTGCATGAACATAACCTAATGCCTTGAATGCATCTTCTTCATTTTGGGCATAAATATGTGGAATCCCATACGTGTCATATTTAACATCCACTTGTTCTGCCAACGCACTAAAGGTATTTTTCTCTGTATAGGTAGGTTGCTGTTGTTTTAAAAGATAGTAGCCGTAAGCAATAGCTCCTAAAAAGAGAAATAGAAGGCCTAAAATGAGGTATTTGAGGAATTTCATGAACTTTTTGACTATTTTGTTGAGGGCATTCTGTAATTTGTGTCAATTTTCTTAAACTATTTTGCAAAAAAATCGTTTCGATTGTAATTTAACGAAAGCAAACGGAATATAAGATTATCCCACAAATTTTTCATTCCCTTAAATTTCTATTTTTTATGAAATGGATAGAGCATTTACGAGCAATTTTGGAAACTCATGCGTTTGGGGTGTGTAGTTATTTGGGAGAACGCATGAAAATACCTTCTTATCGGATTCGTATCTTCTTTGTGTATGCGACTTTTATTGCTACTTGGTCACCATTGATTATTTATCTTTGTATGGCTTTTATTTTGAATTTACGCAATTATATTAAAAGTAAAAAGAGTGCGACTTGGGATTTATGAAACCACAGAGGACACGGAGAGAGGGAACCA